>CAINDQ010000131.1 GCA_903847465.1 uncultured Candidatus Peregrinibacteria bacterium | reverse complement strand
TGGTGGTGCTAGCTTTTGGAATAAAAGACTGGGAAGCGTCAAAAATAGTACTTTTTTGGGCTTCTACAGCCTCATCCGTGCTGATAACGGCTTGGATGTAGCTGGAATCAGGAATGGCTTCCGCAAAAGCCACGAGGTTTGTGAGAGAAATCAGGGCAATAAATGTAGCAATTAAAATTTTCTTCATAAGTATTAGGTAAGGTCGGCCAAGATGATAGCAAAATACCTACTTTAAATAAAGTTGACAGCATGGAGCTATATGGTCTCTGTGGGTTGAAGAAAGATTGGTTTTGGTGTATTATGTATAGATTTAAAAACATTCTGAAAACAACAAATGACAAATCTAACAAATAAAATCTGGAAGAGTGCGGTATTGATAGCTGTTGTAGCGGTAGGACTTTTCTCTGCTACCTCATTGGCTATTAACTATCCAACTCCTGAGCTAAATGCTTATGGACTAGATACTATTGCTAGTTCCCCAACTATTCTAAGTACTTCGAAAATTGCTCCAAATTCACAAGTATTATTTGAGGTGAAAAAGCCAGATGGTTCTACTTATCAAGTTGCAGCTCTTACCGATGCAATGGGTATTGCTAAAGCTGCTTTGGCTGGAACGGAGACTAAGAAGGTTGGAACATATTATGTTTCGGCAAAGCTTGCGGACAATGTTTCGAATGTAAAATTTAGCACTTTTAATGTTTCTGCTGGTCCAATCTCGGTAACTAATTCAAAAGTTGAACCTACAGATCAAATTGTAAATATTACGGATAAAGCTTATGTAACGGTGACTTTGACTGATGACTTTGGAAATCCGGTTGCGGGACATAGTGTTCACTTGATATCTAGTTCTGCTACGGATACCAATCAGTCTGCTTCAATTCTCTCTGACGCTAATGGTCAGGTGGTATTTCCAGTATTGTCACAACAGGTTGGAGCTTTTACTTATACTCCTTATGATGCAACCGCTAATGTCATTTTGAATGGCAAGGCGAGAGTGGCTTATTTTGACACTGCGGATTATGTTTTGAGTAATAATATTCCAAGCAATTATTCATATGGTTCTTCTGGAAATGCTTCTGGATTGGTTGATCATTTGAGTTTTGAGAATGTGTTACCATTAATTAATCCTGGAGAGAATATTAGTGGATTCAAGATCACGGCTTATGATGCTGCTAATCAGATCGTCGTTGGATATAATGGAACAATCCGTTTCTCAGTAGAAAATGGTGACGTTAATAATGTAATTTTGCCAGCTGATTATACTTTTATTCCACAAGACTTGGGTTCTCATACCTTTAGTTTGGCTTTGGGATTCAAGCAGGCTGGTTCTTATCAATTGAGAGTTCAGGATATTAATACGCAAGCTGTTTTTGGACAGTTTATCTTTGTGGTTGGGGCGGCTGGTCAAACGGCTGGAACTGTAGAGATCAAGAGTCCAATCAGTGGAACTTATAGTAATGGTACGCAGGTTGTAATGGGTACGGCTAAGGCTGGTACTAAGATAAAGATTTTTGATAACGATCTAGAGTTAACATCTACAACGGCTGATTTAACTGGAAGTTTTAATTACACGACTGGTTTATTGGCAGATGGTCTTCATAAGTTTGTAGCGGCTGAAGTAAATGATATTGGTACAATTGTCACCGCTTCAACTCCTGTGGAAATTAATATTGATACTACTGGAGCAAAAATATCTGCGGTTACTGTTGAGCCAGGAAATTCAGTTGATGCTTCGAGTGCGATCACAGTGAAGCTTTACTCAACTGTAAAATTGTCAAAAGCCTCTTTGGTTCTTGCTAATAATATTTATGACATGACCGCTGATCCTGCCGGATTCTATTCTGTACAGGTTGCGGCTCCATCTGAGTTTGGAGATTATGCGCTTGGATTCAAACTGACTGATGATTTTGGAAATCAAACAACTGTTGATAATCAAGCAAAGTTAACTGTAAAAGGTCAACTAACTATTGCTGAAGTTGTGGGAGACGTGACAGGTTTGACTGCAGTTCCAGACGATACTAGAGTGATTTTGAATTGGACGACACCTATTGAATCTACAAATGAAATTCAACGTTATAGAGTTTATGTTGGTAATTCTCCAACAGATTTATCTACAGCTATAGATACATTTACAAGTGCTACAACGTGGTATGTACCAAGCCTTGTTAATGGCACGGAATATAATTTTGCGGTTGTGGCGATAGATGCAAAAGGTAATGTTAGTGAACATTTGAGTAATATCGTAACGGCTACTCCAAATCCTATCGTGATCAATGTGGATCCTGGTATTGACCTAGGACTTGATGGCGAAAAAGATATCGATCATATGACTGAGGATTCTAGCAAAACTGGTCCTGAAGTTGTTTGGTTGATACTGATTTCAGCTATAGGTGGAATCTTTTATTGCGAAGTGGCCAAACGTCGCAAAAATAAAGACTTCTAATTCTTTTCTTTCTTAGTTTTCCGATATTTGTTAATATTCCCGCGTTAACAAATTTCTTTTCAATATGGATAAAATTCAGATCTTAAAATTTACAGCGAACTTCGTAATAATACTTAGAGATTTATTGAGCTACGCCATCATTGCCAGAATCATTATGTCTTGGTTTACAATGGGGCGTCCTTCTCATGGAAGAATTGCAATGTTTTTGAGGGATGTGACTGAGCCAATATTGCGTTTGGCCAAGAAGTTGCCACACAGGATTGGGATGATAGATTTATCCCCTTTTATTGCTTTGATTGGCTTGGATTTACTAGGTAGACTGATTGTAGTTCTATTAACTCAACTAGCGTGATTATTTACGATTCAGCAAAGAGGGAGAAGGTGGAGTTTAAGTCTTTAGATGAACGCGAGCATCCAACGTCGAATTCGCCTAAACTTTCTATGTATGTTTGTGGTCCTACTGTTTATGATAAAGCTCACTTGGGTCATGGCAGAAGTGCGGTTTCTTTTGATGTGATACGCCGATATTTTGAATACAAAGGTAATGAAGTGACTTATGTTTCGAATTACACCGACATTGATGACAAAATGATCAATAGAGCTCGCGAGGAAGGAATTACCGTTCCAGAATTGGCCGCAAAAATTATTCCAATCTACGAAAAAGATTATGAAGCTTTGGGAATAAAAAAGCCTACCATTCAACCAAAAGCGACCGACCATATCAAAGAAATTATAGAGATTATCGAGAAGTTGGAAAAGGATGGATATACTTACGCGCTTGAGGATGGTTTGTACTACGACATTTCAAAATTCAAACATTACGGAGAATTGTCCGGCCAGAATATGGATGAGCTTCAGGCTGGCGCGAGAGTGGACGTGAATGATAATAAAAAAGGTCCGTATGATTTCGTTTTGTGGAAATTGCAAAAAGAGGCTGACGAGCCTGCGTGGAAAAGTCCGTGGGGAATGGGACGTCCGGGTTGGCATATTGAATGTAGCGCGATGACTTGGAAACATTTGGGCGAGAAATTTGATATTCATGGAGGTGGACTTGATTTGAAATTTCCGCATCATGAGTGCGAAGTGGCGCAGTCTGTTGGGGCTTTCGGAAAAGGCGCTTTTGCTCAGTATTTTATGCATAATGGTTTTATTCAGGTGAACAACGAAAAGATGAGTAAGAGTTTGGGGAATTTCTTTACGCTGGAAGATATTTTCAAGGAATATGATCCGCAGGTCGTGAGGTTTATGTTTTTGCAGACGCATTATAGGAATCCGATTAATTTTTCGGATGGGTTGCTGGAACAGGCGAAAGCGGGACTGGATCGTGTGCATGGTTTTGTGAGAATGCTGGAGGTGGCGACTGGCGCTGGTGATTCGAGCTTGGATTTGGATAAATACAAAAAGAATTTTGATGGTTTCATGGATAATGATTTTGATACTTCAGGTGCACTGGGTGTTGTTTTTGATTTGGTAAAGGATGTGAATACTTTGAAGGTTGAAGGAAAATTGAGCAAGAAAGATGCGAAAGGAGTTTTGGAATTACTGAAAAGCTTTGATGAGGTTTTGGGGATTATTTATCCGGGAGAAATTTTGCTTGATGGGAAGGTTGAACATTTGATAGCTGCTCGTGAAGAGGCTCGTAAAAATAAAGATTACAAAAAATCTGATGAGATTCGTGCTGAGTTACTAGGGATGGGAATTGTCCTAGAAGATACTCCGAATGGGACTATTTGGAAGAAGGCTTAAGTTGTGATAAATTGATCCCCTGTAATTTTGTTTATGATTGAGGAGGTTAGGCCTTATTATCAAACTAGGATTTCTAAAGCGATTTTTTATCCAGAGGATGCAGATCCAGATGAGTGTGGGTTGGACGATTATAAAAAACCTGAAGTGGATGCGGTTAGAGATTTTATTCGTTCTAAGAGTAATTTATTGGTAGTTGGTGGAGTATCTTCAACAGGGAAAAGTCATTTATTGAGATATGGAATAGCTCCAACTGAAAGTTTTGATTTCTATGATTTGCATGCGCTCGGGCGTTCTCCTTTGCAAAAAGCTGGCTGTGTTGATGTTGCTAAGTGCGTCAGAGATATGGTGGCTCATGTCGATGACAGACCTGAAGGGATGACAGTTCCTAAAGGCATTATTCTTGATGAAGGATTGGTTCTTGCTCAAGAAGAAACTAGTGACAATTTGAGAGCTGTAATAGATGAACTCTTGGCTATGTATCCAAAGGTGATAATTGCTGGTGGTGGTGCTCAATATACTGGAGCAGAGCAAGTAGAGATTGTTACTGGATGTATGCCTGCTAATGCTAAAATTGAAAATTTGGTAATGTTAATTCAGACTTTAAATCCGAAACAAGGTGCTGAGTTACTTGTTCGAAGAGAGCAAGAGATCGGGAGAATTATGGGACCAGAAACAGCTATGGTAATTGCCGAATCCATATTACCGTATTTTAGGTTGCCTCGGGCATTGTATAGACTTCCTGCTCATCTAAATGACACTGGTGAATACAAAATAGGCGGAGATGGTTTGGTTACGAGCGGTATTATGCCAAAAGAAGTTTACGATCCTCAGTGGCTAAAACAAGTGGGTATCTGGAGAGAAAGAGGCTTGAGAGATGAGCGCTAAAGCATCTTGTAAATCTTGTCGATGTCCCCTGCTCCCATGGTGACGACGAGATCAAATTTGGAGTGATTTTTTTTGATGTAGTTGGCGGTGGTGCGGAGGCCATTGCCGTTTTTGGCGTTCTCGTGATGCTTTTGGATTTCTTTGACGAGCAGGTCGGTCGACATTTTATCGAGTTCGGATTCGCTGTCGCGGACTTTGTAGATGTTTGGAATAATGACGGCATTAACAGCGCTAAAAGATTTTCCGAAGTCTTTTAGGAAAAGTCGAGTGCGACTGTATTGGTGAGGCTGGAATACGCAAAGAATTTTGGCTTTTGGATAGGTTTCGCGGATGGCGGTTAAGGTTGTTTGGATTTCGGTTGGGTGGTGGCCGTAGTCATCGATGAATTTGCATTTGCCGATTTTCTTATGTTTGAATTCAAGACGACGCCAAGTTCCATTGAAACCCTTAATTGATTGTTCTATTTTTTTGTTCTCGATATTGAGTTGTTGTGAAACTATAGCGGCCAATGAAGCGTTTCCAATATTGAATTTTCCAGGCACTTTTGGATGAATCTTTAGTGTTTGTACTATTTTTTTGTTCTCTACGGCGAGGTATTCGTTATGCTTTAAAACGTGGTCTTTGAGGGAATAGTCAGCCGGTTTACTCGATTTGGATAGAGTAACTACTTGCGCTTTGGTTTTCGGCAAAACTGCCAAGCTATTCTTATCGTCAGAGTTTATTATCACATAGCCATCCTTTGGTACTTTCTTTGCTAGATCGATAAAAGCGCTTTGGTAATCTTTCAAGTCTTTGTAGTAATCCAAATGATCCGCTTCGATATTCGTAATCACCAAGATATTTGGTTCAAAATTCAAAAACGATCTTTTATATTCGCAAGCTTCAATTACCAAGTACTGACTATCACCTACTCTAAAATTTCGATTGTGAAGCTCTTTCATCTTTGTGCCGATCACAACCGTAGGATCTAGTTTTGCATCAATGAGAATTTTGGCAATCATCGCCGTGGTTGTAGATTTACCGTGGGCGCCTGCTACTGCGATTGTGTAATGATCCTTTGTTAATTCACCCAAGGCTTCCGGGTAAGTAAGGCATTTTATTTTCAACTTCTTGGCTTCTTTTAATTCAACATTGTTTTCAGGAATAGCTGGAGAATAAATGACAAAGTTGAGTTTCTTATTCATATTCTTGGCATCGTGCCCGATTGTTACGGCAATTCCGTTCCGACGAAGAGCAGTGATTATATTCGAAGAACACGAATCAGAACCGGTAACTTTTATACCTTTGACGTGGAAGATCTGGGCAATACTAGAATTCCCTATTCCTCCGATTCCAATAAAATGAATGTTTTTTGCTTCTAATAGTTTCATCATTTCTATTCTAGCCTAATTGATTTTAAAAATAAACTGTGCTAAGTTTTTCGCGCATAAAATAAAGAAATAATGGCGCATACTTTCAATCAAACATCCAGCCTGACGAAATTCATTATCATCATCGAGTTTTTGCTTGTGGCATACCTTTTGTATTCTCTCACAAAGAATATTTATAGCAGTTACCAGATTGATAAATACATTACCACTTTTGAAAAAGAAAATGCGCAGATTGAGAATGAGAATAGGCAGAAAAATGACGATTATTTGTATTTCACTTCCGAGGAATATATCGACAAAATTGCTAAACAGAATTTGGGGCTGGTGAATCGTGGAGAGGAAATTATTATTGTTTCCCCTGAGGTTTTGGCTCAGGATACTGAGCAAATAGAGGGTACCGACACTGGTGATTATGCGAAATCTTCAGGTGTTTCCAATACAAAAGAGTGGTGGGATTTCTTTTTTGGTGGGTAATCTTGGTTGAGTTTGATTGACTTTGATGGATTTTTTGAGTATCTTTCGTGGGCAAAAATTGTCGCGGGGTAGAGCAGTGGCAGCTCGTCGGGCTCATAACCCGGAGGTCGGCGGTTCGAATCCGTCCCCCGCAACCAAAATTTTCATTGCAGATATAGAATGTCGTGGGGTATAGTTTCGCAAAAGCAACTAATCTTTTTATTTTATGAATTTACCTGATTTTTTGATAGAAGACAGAGATGATTCTTATAAGACTCCCCTATATGTTCCGACAGTTGTGAGGAAAACTTCGACGATGTCAAAGAAGGAGAGAATCAAGAAGATTCAAGAAAAAGGATACAATGTTTTTAGTTTGGATTCTCGGGATGTGACGATTGATCTACTGACTGATTCTGGGACAGGCGTGATTTCTGATATTCAATTGTCAAAAATGATGCTGGGAGATGAGGCGTATGCCGGAGCTACGAGTTTTTATAAATTAAAAGATGCGGTTACTTCTATCACTGGTTTGCCTTATGTAATTCCGACACATCAGGGTCGTGGTGCTGAAAAAACGCAAAATGCGGTGATGACTGCTCCCCTAGTTCGCAAAGATCAGAAACGTATTTTGGAGAAGCATCATGGTTTGTTTAAGGCGGCGGAGATTGAGAATGTTTTGGATTGTAAGGGAGAATTTGTGCCTGAGGTTTATATTCCGGGGAATACGCAGTTTGATACAACTGTTGGGCATATTGAGTTTGTGCATGGAACGCCGGTTGATTTGACGATAGATGAAGGCAGAGATGCGGCTATTGATCATCCATTCAAAGGAAATGTTGATGTTGAAAAGTTGAAGACTTTTATGGGAAATTTGGCTGAGAAATTCGAAAAGGAAAACGTGAAAGATCATGTGCCTTTTATTCTACTGACTATTACTTGTAATTCCGGAGGTGGTCAACCTGTTTCCATGGAAAACATCAAAGCTACGCACAAAATCGCTAAGGAATATAAAGTGCCTTTGTACTTTGATGCGGCGAGATTTGCGGAAAATGCTTTCTTTATCAAGGAAAGAGAAAAAGGTTTTGCTGACAAAACGATCAAGGAAATTGTGAAGGAGATGTTTGATTTTGTGGATGGTTGTACGATGAGTGCGAAGAAGGATGCGATTGTGCCGATGGGTGGGTTTATCGCTCTACGAGACAAGGAATTGTATGATGCGATGGCGGATGCCAATATTTTGTTTGAGGGATTCAAGACTTATGGTGGAATTTCTGGAATGATGATGGAAGCGTTAGCACAGGGTTTGGATGAATCTACGGAATATGATTATCTGAAAGATCGAATTTCTTTAGTGAGATATCTTGGGGAGAAATTGACTGAAAAAGGAATTCCGATCGTGATGCCGATTGGTGGACATGCGGTTTTTGTGGATGGAAGAGAATTTTATAAAGGGGTGGTGATGGAAGATCAGTTCCCTGCTCAAGTTTTGACGGCTTATTTGTATATGGAAAGTGGAATTCGTGCTGTGGAAATTGGTTCTGGGCTTGCTGGACGTGATCCTTTGACTGGTGAGAATAAAAGGCCTTCACTTGACCTAATGAGGCTGACAATTCCAAGAAGAAAGTATACTCAGGCTCATATGGACAGCGTGGTTGCGGCTTTGGATTGCTTGTATCAGAATAGGAAAAAGGCCAAAGGACTAAAGATCGTCGAAGGAAGCGAGCCAAAAGTTGGGATCAGACATTTTAGCTGCAAGTTTGAGTTTGTGGACTAACCTTTTGTAGTAAAATAAATTACTGCGGCCAATTGTTGACCAGTTAGTTTTCGTTCGCCTACTTTGCCTTTTGCCTGATTGAGTCCTGTTTTTTTAAACACACCTTCTTTCAATTCTTCTGGCGTTGTGAAACCGCAGAGTTTTGCGATTTCTGTGAGAAAGAAAGAGTTATTCAGGTTATAAGAATTGACTTTTATTTCTAATAGAAAACCTCCTTCTGAAATAATGTCTTGATAATAATCTGTTCTTATTTTTGATGTTTCCAAACTATATGCCATGATAGAAAGACGCTCTTCAGGAGATAGAATTGTGGTCAAAAGTGCGCGAAGAGTTATTCCTTTACCTAAGATGTCTTTATCTAAAATTCTAAACTCATCCGAACGCATTTCGCAATATGATTGAAAGATTTTTTTTGCGGTATCCTTGTTTTCCAATACAGCCATTACTTCTTCATCACTTATTCCTAGTTTTTGGAATAGTTCTGGAACATCTTTTTGGAAAAAGCTTCCTTCTGCTCCCCAAGTTGTTAATAATAATGATGGTTTAAAATTCTCTTCAAGAGTGGAAGGATTTGTTTCGTCAGAATCGTTTGAGTCGTCTTTGCCTGTGAAATACTGAGGGAATTTCAAAATCATTGCTTTGAGTTGTGGGCCATGCTTTTCTATAATCTGTGCTTCTGTTAATACTGAACTTACAGAAAATCCTCGTAGTCTTTTGGCTAAATCTAGATACCTAGGACCGTAATTTTGTATTAGATTTGTGGCAATTTCTCCGACATTGCGATCGACTTTGGCGGCGTAAGCAGAGTAGTTATCTAAGGCGAATTTGCTACTCAGCGATTGCAATAACAATAGTGTTTCAAAATTGTGAGTTTTGGCTGTTTCCAACCATACGCCAAAAGCTTGAACACATTGAATTGGATAACTGTTCATGTGGTCAAAAATACTGTTTAAGAATTTGCTGTCGTCCGCCGATTCTGGTGAATTTTCTATCAGCTGTCTGGTTCCTTCTACGACATATCCTTGATTGATCAGTTCCGAAGCTATTTCTTCTATCTGTTCTACACTCAAAGGAGTTTCGGGAAAAGCCCGTAAAGCAACATCATCTGCGTCTGGAGTTCTGACATCTTTGGATGTTGGAAATGCGGTTTGAGGCATTTCATTTGGTTGTCTATTCTTTTCTCCAAAAGAAACGAACGTACGTCTGCCACCTCCTTCGACTTCTTTTACAACAACGCTAACTGGAAAGGAAAATTTGGCATGACCAAACCAAGAAAAATCTCCAGGGAATTCCAATATAACATCTTCTTTTGCTAATTGTTTGAAGTTTTCGGCAAGTGCTCCGTAACGCACTGTGACTATATCTTGAACAACACGGTCTATGGCACGTCTAGTGGCCATTTCGCTTTCGGTCAAGAAAATCACTTCGGGTGGAGGAAGATATAGTCCTGACTCAAGGGCTTGGGCGCCTACATAATGAATATGATACGACAAATTGAAACCGTTTCTATTTCTGAATGTTCCATCTGGTCGAGGTAAAAAGAGATCGTATTCTGTATCTGTTGGGTTTTGCATGTGTCCACCCCTGATGGCCAAGATATCAGTATCTTTTCTGCCTTCCACTTCAACGGTTTGTCCACCTGCTAGAATCGTGCAGGCTTTACCTCCAATAAGCACGCCTGTAACGTCCATTTCTTGCAATGACTCGTCGGCCTCTTCCAAGCTTGGGACTTGCGCCGTAAGCTCTTCAGGGACGTCTATATTGTCGATTCTGTCATCTACGGGCATTCGAACTTTTATTAAAAATAGCTGTGATTTTACGGCTTTTTGTTTGTTTTGTCAAGGGGTGAGTTGTGGTTTTTGGACTGAAGTGAAATTCTTGCAAAAAACTTGCTTTTGAAGTGGTATTTCTATTAGAATGCTCCACGTTATTTGACATGGCAGGGTAGCTCAGTTGGTAAGAGCGCCGGATTCATAACCCGGAGGTCGACAGTTCGAATCTGTCTCCTGCTACCATGTTTAAATCAATCGTGAATTTCACACTATGGACACCCAAAAAAAGAATCTTAGTTATTGGGTTACATATGATTTTGGTAATTCTTTTTATGTTGCGGCTTTGAGTGGGCTATTTTTGGGACAATGGCTCATATTAGACAATAAACTAGATGATATTTGGTATGGAGCGGCTTTTTCTATTGCGACCATTTTCGTTTTAATTTCTTCTCCTTTTTTTGGAGCTTGGTCTGATAAAATTGGCAAAAGGATGCCATTTATGAGATGGACTACGTATGGGCTGGTTTTCTTTTTGGCTTTGATGTCATTGGTAGCCTTTTCGGATTTTGCTTTGTCTACCAAGGCGATGATTATTTTAGGCTTATTCGTTGTTGTCCAATATCTTTATCAAGTTAATTTGATTTTTGATAATGCGCTTTTGGAGGAAGTTTCGGAGGAAAATAACCGCGGTAAAATTTCTGGTATTGGGGAAATTTTTAATAGTTTCGGATGGCTTTTGGCCACTTTAATCTTTTTGCCATTTGCGAGTGGAGCTATTACTGTTTTTGGTCAACCAGGCCGATTACAAGTCATTTTCCCTGCATTTGTGATTTCGACTATCTTGGCGTTACCTTTACTTCTTTGGTTTAAAGAAGTGAAATTCAAGCCAAGGGATGTTGTTTTGAAAAAGACTGAGTCTGTTTACAAGAGAACTATTGATGGAATCAAATATTTAATTCACGAAGATAAAAACGCTGGAATTTTCCTGATTTCTTTTGCGTTGATTTCAGATATTGCTTTGACTTTAAATCTCTATTTTGCGGTTGTGATGGATTCTCTTTATCACGTCGATGACACTTTTAAATCAATGGTTTTTGTTATTTCTATGGCTTCTACGATGATTTTCAATTATGTGTTTGGTAAACTTGCTGACATATTCGGGAACAAAATTATGATTATAATTACTTGCTTAACTTTCACTGCGGTAACAAGTATGTTTTTTCTTTCATCTGCACCGTGGATTTTGTATCTGGTGGCTATTTTTGGCGGGGCCGGAATCGGTGGTTATTATGCGGTGACAAGGTCGATGATGATAAAATTAGCTCCTCCTGACAAATTAGGTGAATATTTCGGGTTCTATTCTACCTTCCAAAGGTTTGCTTCGATAACAGCTCCACTTATCTGGGGAGGAATAACTTTTTACCTTAAAGATTCTGGCGAATTGAAATATAGAGTTGCCGGAATGACCATGGTTGGTTTATTGATCATTGGGACTTTAGTTCTAACTAAAGTTAAAGAAAAACATTAAGCCTGAGGCGTTGGTTCGGTGGCATTTGGCGTGACCGGTGTTACGGAGGTCACGGCTACTTCTGGCTGAGGAGTAGCTTCTGCTGGAGCTTGAGGTTCGGCTGTGGCTGTAGGAGCCTGTGGAGCTTCTGAGGCTAAAGGAACTGCTGTTGGAGGTATTGCTGGAGCGCCTGCACCAACCATTCCTGCCATAGGATTGCCTGCTGGTGGATTGGCGGCGTTTGGTTGAGATGGTAGCAAGTTCATATCGATCGGAGCAGAATCAAATTCAATACCCAAACGAGTAGTGATCTCTTGTTCCACGAATTCTTTCTTGCGACCATATTTCAAACTTGAGTATTCTCTTATGATCTGGGCAATCTTTTCGTTTTTGCCTGTAGTATCCCAAATTGTGCTAAGAGAGAATGGTCGAGAGGTCGTATTGTCGATATTTAATTTCATGTACATTTTGTAATTGGAAATTCCAATGACGTCTTGTTCGCTCAAGGTTGGGGCGTACTCTTTTACCAGATATTCAGCATCTTCTGCACCAACTTTAAATGAGCAAAGGGTACCAACGTTACCAAAAACGGCATCTCTGATTTGAGTAGAAGTTGCCCCAAATTTGGAAACAACTAACTGACTAATATACTGATGCGCCATGATTAAATCCAAACGGTATTTTCTGGCCTCGGAAAGGATTGAACAGAAACTATCTGTGGCAAAGTTTTGGAACTCATCCACGTAGAGGAAGAATTCTTTACGTTTTTCTTCTGCCATATCCGCTCTACTCATCGCTGCCATTTGAATTTTTGATACCATGATCAAACCAAGCAGCTGAGTATTTAAATCACCGATTTTACCTTTGGAAAGATTTACCAATAGGATTTTTCCTTCATCCATCACTTTTCGGAAATCGAAGGCAGACTTAGTCTGACCGATACAATTTCTCATAATTGAATTCGTGATGAACGGTCCAAATTTCGCACTGAAATACGGAATCATTTCCTGTCTCTCTCGTTCGCCAGTATTGGCGTATTCATTCTGCCAGAAGGATTTCACGACTGGATTTCTAACCTTCTTAACTTTATATTTCAAGAAAGCATCATCTGTAAAAATACGAGGCACATCAATCAGTGTTGCGCCCTCTTCCTGGTCTTCTGCAAGGGTCAAACAAGCGTTTCTGAAGTAATGTTGCAGACGTGGTCCAAAGATCTCATCACCAAACAATTTGATGAAAATTTCTGTGGCTTGAGAAGAAACCATGTCCATTTCAGCAGGACTATTGGCTTCCAAAATATTCAAGCCCATCGGGCGATCTGTGTTGGAAGGATCAAAAACGATAACATCTTTAGCTCTTTCTTTTGGAATATATTTCAAAATGTCTTCAATCAAATCTCCATGTGGATCAATAACGCAAAGACCTTCACCGTTTTTCACGTCTTGTCTGGCCATCCATGACAAAAGCGCGGATTTACCTGAACCAGATTTACCTATGATGTAGTGATGTCTGGATCTATCTGCTCTCTGGAAATAGACTTCTTGTTTTTTGCCTCTGAATTGATTGTAGCCAAGCAAAATACCCGTTGTAGGAGTATTAATTGGGGCAGGGAGTACTTTGTAATCCATCCAGCGAATAACCGGAGTTTTGTTGTAAATACTGCATGGTAGATGGAAAAGACTGGCCAATTCTTCTTCACACATTAGGGATTGTTTTTCACCAATTCCAAGTACGCGAGTATCCAACATTCTATGTTTGAAGTTTTCCAAAAATAGAAGGTCATTTAAGAAATCAATGAAAAGGATTCTACGAGTTTCAAACCAGTTAGTGTAAGTATCTTTAAACATATTCAAAGATACGATGATGCTGTTTGTGATGTTTTCTGCTCTTTGTTCTGTGACAGATACACCTAAAAGTCTGATTACTACATCGAAACCTGAGCCGCCGGCTTTCTCACCAATTCTTTTGGCAGTTTCTTCTTTTGACTGAAGCATACGGACATATCCACCGCCATCACCACCCGCTTTTTCGACTTCCATTTTGTCGAATCCAAGGAAGATTCCTTTGAAGACGTTGATGATTGGTCCGATGAGTGGGATGTTTGCTCCGCTACCAAATTTTGTATCCACTTTGCCTTTATAGTAAGCGTCACCAAATTTTGTAGCTTTCTTTGTCCATTTATCGTTTCTTGGGCGAATGATTGTTTGAATAACGGCAACATCTGTTTCTTCTAGTTTTGAGAAGATATTTGTTAGATCGTTCAACGGATCATTTTCAATAAGTTTGTAAGTTTTGATTGGAAACCAAAATGGATTTTTTTCGAAAGCATAGAATCCTTTCACCTTTGAACCTTTGTAGATGTGTTCGTATGGCTTATGTTCAATGGTAATATCAGCGTCTGGATAATATGAAGTAATCTGTTCTTCGATAATGGTTTCATAATAAGCTGGTGTGACTATATAAAAATCAACCATCTTGTTGTGCGCGACTATTTCGAATGAGAAAATGTTATTTTGAAATAAATAAGTTCGGATTGAATTCCATAAGTTTAAAGATCTCGTCTCGTGCAAATTTCTGAAAAGCTGAGACATCACCGCAATCTTTTCCCTAAAATCCTTTTCCGTTACCTTTTCTTTATCTTTCTGAGAATCTTCTCTTGGAAGAGTAATTTTTAGGTAAACAAGGTAATGGGCCTGAATGTACTGATAAAGATTTCTGATCAACCAAATAAATGAAACCCATACAACATATATACCAACTATCCAAATAAGTGTTTCCAGTGGATTTGCTTTCACAAAAGTCCAGATGTCCATGAGTAGACCTGTCCAGAATTGTGGATTCCCGTACTTTGCTATCAACTGATCGATCATTTATAAATGTTTAAATCTATATATTTTAGCAAAAACTAGCCAAAATAACAAGGTACAATGGTGGGATTGCCTTTAGAGATTAAGGGCGTTTTTTTGGCGATTTTGGCCTTAAATGAGCTTTTTTTCGATAATATCCTTCAAGTCAGAGATGTTGACGCGTTCTTGCTTTGTGGTGTCTCTGTCGCGAAGGGTGACTTTTCCGTCGGTCAAACTATCGAAATCGATGGTCAAGCAATATGGTGTGCCAATTTCGTCCTGTCGGCGGTAGCGTTTGCCAATTGCGCCTGATTCGTCGTATTCAACAGTAAAGTACTTGTTTAGATCTTGTTGAATTTTTCTGGCGACTTCGGTGAGCTCAGGTTTTTTCATTAATGGGAAAATGGCCGCTTTGACAGGTGCGATTTTTGGATCAAGTCTCATGACGAATCTCTTTTCTCCTTCGATTTCGTCTTCGGCGTAGGCGTCGAGTAAAATTACGAGAATTGCTCTATCTGCCCCAAAAGAAGGCTCAATAACGTGAGGAATGTATTTCTCGTTTGTGATCGGGTCGAGGTAGTTTAGATCTTTCTTTGAGAAAGTTTGATGTTGAGTGAGGTCGAAATCGCCTCTGTAAGCAATGCCCATAAGCTCTCCCCATCCAAATGGGAATTGGTATTCGATATCAAAAGTCATGCTGGAATAATGGGAAAGTTCGTCTTTCTCGTGTTCACGGAAACGAAGATTTTCTTCTTTTACGCCTAAAGATAGATACCAGTTCTTGCAAACTTCTTTCCAGTGGTCGAAAGTTTTCTTGATTTCAGTTTTATCTTTTGGAGAAATGAAATATTCGATTTCCATTTGTTCGAATTCACGAGTGCGGAAGGTGAAATTTCCTGGAGTGATTTCATTTCTAAAGGCTTTACCGATCTGGGCAATTCCAAAAGGAACTCTCACTCGGCAAGTTTGAACGATGTTTTTGAAATTCACGAAGATTCCTTGAGCGGTTTCTGGACGAAGGTAAACGGCATTTGCGGTTTCTTCTACAACACCTTGGTGAGTCTTGAACATTAGATTAAAGGCTCTGGCTTCAGTAAAATCAGCTTTGCCACATTTTGGACATTTCAGCTTATTCTCTCTAATAATTTCGCCGATTTCTTTCAAGGATTTTCCAACAGCTTTCTCTACGCCAAGATTCTCCTCAATTAATTTATCGCCACGAATTCTTTCCTTGCAATTCTTACAATCCATCAATGGATCGGAGAAATTGCCAATATGACCTGACGCTTCCCAGATTTTTGGATTCATCAAAATGGCTGAATCAAGTCCCACGACATCATCTCTTTGTTGTACGAAAGTTTTCCACCAGTAATTCTTCACATTCTGCTTGAGCTGAGAACCGTATGGCCCGTAGTCCCAAGTATTTGCAAGACCACCATATATTTCTGATCCGGGATAAACGAATCCCCTTCTTTTACATAATGCTACTACCTTATCCATTTGAGTTTCCATTTGAGATATTTTTAGGGTGTAAGTTATTCTTTACTGTCCAAGATTATTGTGATTGGACCTTCATTGGTCAAGCTGACTTTCATCATAGCCCGAAAAACGCCTGTCTGAACGTTTAAACCAAGCGCTTTTAGCTTCTCTACCAATTTATTATAGAGAGGCTCGGCTACCTCGGCTTTTGCGGCGTTGACGAAGTCCGGTCTGCGACCCTTGCGGCAATCTCCATATAAAGTGAACTGGGAAATTAGGAGGATTTCTTTTGTGGTGTCGGAGACTGATTTTTCGAAATACTTATCTCCTTCGTCGAAAAGGCGGAGGTTTGAGATTTTGTCGACCATGAAATCGATGTCCAGATCCGTGTCGGTGTTTGTGATGCCGAGAAGGACAACTAAACCTTTAGTAATTTGGCCAGTTATTTTGCCTTCCACTTCTACTTGGGCTGGGCCTGATTTTTGAATGACGGCTTTCATGAGTTCGCTTTGTTTAGCTCTGGGCCTTTACGGATTTCTGTTTGTTTTTCCAGTCTAGAAGAGCGTTGGAAAGAACTTTGATGAATGATTCGGCGGTTTTGTGACTCATATTGATTCTGCTCACTACTTTAATTACTGGTTCTTTGGTGTTTGGCAAAGTATAAGCCATGTCGAGAATGCATTCATTGTTATTGAAGTGAACTGAAACGGCATTAGCGTAAACGCCTCCTTCAATTGCTTCTGGGATAATTACTTTGTATTCCTGCTTCTTTTGTTCTTCGGCCATATGATTTTTGGTTAAATTGCCATCCAAGTATACGTGCGTGTTGTTCTATTTTCAACAACACTTTAGAGAGCTGGATTGACTCTTGTTTGAGCTGTTTGAGGTTCTTGGTATAGTTGTTTTGTTGCGATGTCTGAAAAACGAAGGATGATGGTCTTAGAGACTTTCTAATCCAAGGCTGATGTACGGCGACGAAGAAACTTTGTTGTTATATGGAGATGTGAAACTTGATACAGGAACGAGAAGGCTTTTTGTGAGGAATTCAAAAATACGGCTAAGGAACAAGGAATTTTCTTTGTTGGAATATTTCATGAGAAATTGTGGAAGAGTTTTGAGCAGAACAAGATTGCTTGAAGATGTATGGGATCGGAATATTACTTGTCCAACAAATACTGTGGACGTGCATGTTTCCAGTTTGCGTCACAAACTCAAAAAATCGCTTAGCTTTGACCCAATCAAGACTGTGCATTGTATCGGATATTTCTTCGGTGAATAATAATTATTGAATAACATACTATTTTGACAATACACACAACACCTTTTTTTTGCTAAACATGCAAAATGTTTTTATAATTCGATGCAGTTAAAAAAACAAAATAACTCTCATCTCCTATGACAACCGTTAATACCTCTCTAGCGGCGCAAACATTAAACGAATTGGGTGACTTGGTCGATAATTTGCTTTTGCTTTTATCTGAAAAAGAAAAGACTGTTATTTCCAAAAGATTCAGTTTGAACAACGCAAGAAAACATACTCTTGAAGAAATTGGACAGGAATTTTCAGTAACAAGAGAAAGAATTCGTCAGATTGAAAAAAATGCTTTAACAAAGATGAAGAGAAATGTTTTCAATACGGCGCTTCGACATTTGCATGATTATGTTGGAGTCGTGATGAATGAGCATGGAGATATTATGAAAGAAGATCGTATTCATCAAGAATTGAAGGCTAATCTAGTGAATGGCGCTGAAATTGATTACGGAAGTTTGCAGTTGGCTCTTGCTCTTCACGAGGATTTGGAATGCATTGGAAATACCATTAGTTTTTATCCTTATGTTAAAGCTAAGGAAATCCCTGAATATTCTCTAAAACATGTTTCTGATAATTTAATTAATCATTTACAGAAACGTGGAGACGTTGTTGGGATTGCAAAAATCCAAGAAGAATTGGGGCCTGTGTTTAAAGAAACCAATTTTGATTTCAATAAGACAAAATCTCTAATCGAAATCGATAAACGTTTAACTCTTCTTGATGATGATTTGGTCGGACTGATGGAGTGGAGACATATTCATCCAAGAACTTTGAGAGACAAAATTTTGTATATTTTGCGCAATGAAAACAAGCCTCTGCATTTCACTTACATTACTCAGAAAATCACTCAAGGAAATTTCGACAATAGACCTGTGAATCTACAAGCTGTTCATAATGAACTGATTCGTCACGATCAATTTGTTTTGATCGGAAGAGGTATTTATGCACTTAGCGATTGGGGTTACGAAAGAGGTACCGTTGCTGACGTGATCGAAAATATCCTTAAAGAAAAACACGAGCTCGATCAGGATGAAATCATTAATTTGGTTTTGAAACAAAGACAGGTTAAGAAAATTACGATTGTGTTGGCTCTAAAAAATGGCAACAAGTTTGAAAGAACTGGTCGTAAAAGATATACCCTGAAAAAGACCAAGTAATATTTGAACTCGACAGAATTTAGATTCGAATAAATTTGTCCTTTTCGCTTTCGTATTGGATTTTTAGTGCTGGAAGATCTTTCACTATCAGGTCTACGGATTTATTTTGCGTCTGTTTGTAGAAGGCTTCTTGAGCTTGCTTGAAGAGTTTTTTTGCTTCAGGATCATTTGGGTCGATAGATAAGATTTCTTGAGCCACCTTCATCGCTTCGGAAAATTTATTCAATCTAAACAGAGTGTTTAAATAATTTTCGCCTTTATAAATGAATTCTTTTTTTTGTTCCAACTGGTTGTCTAATTTCCTTTGTTTGATCATTTTTTCCAGCTTCAGAACTTCGTTGTTTTGCTCATCAATGTTTTTGAGATTGGAGATGAATTCCTCGATCACATCATACTTATCTGAATAAATTAGATCTTCTTTTTCAGATATCTTTTTGTGAATTAGTTTTTCGCGGAATGATTTTGAAAGATTCGCGATGTCCTGATTTCCAGGATTGGTGTGCCCAAGAAGATGAAGTTCGTTAATCAATTTTTCTGGTTCTTCTTGCAGTAATCGGTTTAATTTTTCAGTCTGATTTTTTTTGAATTG
>CAINDQ010000130.1 GCA_903847465.1 uncultured Candidatus Peregrinibacteria bacterium | reverse complement strand
TTCAATAGTTTTACTATCTGTCAAACTAGCCATCTTGAGATCTGGTATGCCGCTTTGGCGGACTCCATAAATTTCTCCAGGGCCACGAAGCTCTAAGTCTATTTCTGCCAGTTTGAAGCCACTGCTGTGTTTTTCCATGGATTTGAGGCGAGTTTGGCCTTCTTCTGAGGAGCTGTTTGTGAAAAGGAAGCAATATGACTGGTGCTCTCCCCTGCCTACTCTGCCGCGGAACTGATGTAGTTGAGATAAACCGAACCTTTCTGAACCTTCTATTAACATAATTGTGGCATTTGGAATATCAATTCCAACTTCGATTACGGAGGTGGAAACTAGAATATGAATTACGTTATTTTTGAAATCTTCCATGGTTCGGTCTTTGTCATCTTGTTTTAGTTTGCCGTGAAGTAAGCCAAGATTTAAATTTGGGAAAATATGGTCGCTTAGAAATTCAAATTCTTTAATTACAGATTTTACTTCTATAACGTCGGATTCGTCGATGAGCGGACAAATGATGAAAGCTTGGCGACCTTTTTTTACCTGATCTTCGATCCAACGATAGGCGTCGATACGTTTACCTTCAGGCACAACTCGAGTGATGATTTTTTGTCTTCCTGCTGGCATTTCGTCGATGATAGAAAGATCTTGATCGCCGTAAATCGTCATGGCGAGTGTGCGTGGAATTGGTGTGGCAGTCATGGAAAGTAAATGTGGAGAGCCTTGGCTTTTGAGGATTTCTCTTTGTTTCACGCCAAAGCGATGTTGTTCATCAATGATGGCGAGTCCGAGATTTTTGAAGCCGACGCCTTCCTGAATCAAGGCGTGAGTGCCGATAACTATATCAACTGTGCCAGTTTTCATTTGGCGGACAACTTCTTCTTTTTGTTTGGCAGTTGTTGATCCGGCTATGAATTGAATATTTAAACCGAATGGTCCAAGAATTTTTAAGAAAGTTTTATAGTGTTGTTTGGCGAGAATTTCTGTTGGGGCCATGATGGCAACTTGATATCCGTTTTTTATTGTATTTAAAGCCGCAATTGCGGCTACAACTGTTTTACCGGAACCAACGTCTCCTTGAATAAGTCTGGTCATTGGATAAGATTGGCAGAGGTCTTCGAGGATTTCGCGGATAACTTTTTTTTGGGCTTCGGTTAATTTGAATGGTAATTTGTCGATGCATTCTTTGATCACAGCTGCTTTTATCTCCATTGGTTTTTGTTCGGCGTGTTTTATGTTTCGCCAGAACCATTTTTTTTGTAAGGCTTTGAGCTGTAGAAGGAATAATTCATCGAAGGCGAGTCTTGTTTTGGCTTGATCTAGAGCTTCGTCAGTTTCAGGAAAATGGGCGTTTTTGATGGCTGTTTTGTAATCGACGAGCCCATGTTCTTTCAGAATTTCTTCTGGCATATATTCGTTGATCAAATTGGTCCATTCATCTACTAGTGGTTTTAATTTTTCGCGAATCCATTTGGAACTGATGCCTTCGGTTTCGTGATAAACGGGAACGATACGTCCGCTATGGATTTGTTCTTCATATGGTTTAATTATTTCGTGGGAAGGATTTTGGAGTGAAACTTTGCCGAGGGAAAATTTTGCTTTACCGCTTAAAATTATTTCTTTATTGCGTGGGAGCATACGGACTAAATGTGGTTGGTTGAACCAGACAACTTCGATTGCGCCGCTTTCGTCTGCGAATAATCCTCTAGTTATTTTCTTGCCAGATTTGGTGCGAACGTTAAATAAACTGGTGAGTTTTCCTTTAATGGTATTTACATCGACGGTATTAATTTCGGCAATTTTGGTGAATTCGCTTGTGTCATTGTAGGTTCGGGGAAAATATAACAAAAAATCTCCTACGGTTTTTACTCCAAGCATTTCCAGCTTGGCTAAGTGTTTTTTTGTAGTTCTAAGAATTTTGCCTAGTGGTTTTGATAGCATGCGTTAATTGTTGGCTCTTTCAATCTTTACATTTTCAATGAATTTGAATGTAGAAAGAATCTCTTTATGCATGTCGTCATAATAACTAAAGTAGATGGCGTAGGAAGTGTTATTTCTTGTAGCGAATATTATGTATTGTGGGTATTCGAGCTGCCCTTTTGCGATTAACATTACTCCCTCTATCCCGTCTAATTGATATGGTTCTTGGTTAGTAATTGAATTGCCGAGTGCCTTATATTGTTTAATATATTCTTCTAAGTTTATATTTTCAGTTTTTATATGGAAGGCTTCATTAACCAGTTGATTGGTATTTTCTACGTATAAGCGATTGTTTTTCTCTACAGCGCTCCAATCTTTTGGCATTTTAATAGAATATCCTTTGGCTTTGTTTTCATAAGTTTGCCAGTCTGGCTTAGTTTCCAAGATGACCTTGCCGTCCTGAAAAACTTTACAGGAATTATTTTCTCCATCGTATCTCCAGTTCTCTGGATCCTTGGATAAGCAGTATAAATTGAAGTATTCTTGTGAATACTTCAATCTATCCCACCTTGATTGAGAGTTCATTTCACTATCATTCCAAACGTGGATTATCTTGTTTGCACCAGGTGAAGATTCTTTGCATATTTCCGCGTTGAAACAAGTTTCGTTCCAAGCACAGTCGTCATTTGTGTCGCATCTGTTTATAGAAGCTTCTTCTACTATTGTTTTAACAATAATTGCGCCTATTACTAGAACGAACATGACGAGAAGTCCTCTTTCTGCCCATTTCAATAATTTCATGTTTTATTTTTTTATGATTTACTTAGTCTTATAAATTTCCTTTTACCTACTTGCAGTAATGTTCCTTTGGAAATAGTTAGTTCCGTGTCTATTGATGCAACTTTTTCTTGATCAATTTTGACTCCTCCTTGTTCGATCATTCTTCTGGCTTCGCTCTTTGACGTAACCATCCCTGTTTCCACTAACAGATCAATCAATTTCCACTTTGCTTGTTTCAACTTTTTTTCTTCGATTACGTCAGGTAATTCTTTTTTCTGGAACATATTGGTGAATTCAGCTTCGGCTTTATCGGCGGCTTTTTTGTCGTGATAAAGCGTAACAATTTCTTTTGCCAATCTCATTTTTAAATTTTTTGGATTTT
>CAINDQ010000129.1 GCA_903847465.1 uncultured Candidatus Peregrinibacteria bacterium | reverse complement strand
TTGAATTTTTGAATTTTTGATGGATTACTCACGAGGGATAGGCTCGACAGGAAAAAAAGCCAGCCTATTTGACAAAACCAACCATATTCGTCATAATCCACCTCCGTTTACAAATTTACTGTCTTAAATATGGAAATTCTAAAAGCTTTACGCAACGCTCCAAAGGTCGCACTTGCTGGACTCGCAGCCCTTGAATTGGCATGTGCCGGCGCCCAAAGAGGCCCTGAGATGTCTCCAGAAGATCAAAAAGTTGCTGCCATCTCCTCAAGTGTTCATACGAAGTGTGCAACCGAAACAGGCTTCAATCCTGCCTCAGGAAGAATGGATGCGGTATTTGTGGTTGATGATCTTATGCATGGAAGAAAACCTATAACAAGAGCCGAAAGAGAACGTTTCCGCACAACAAGACCAAGACCCACTCAACAACCAAAAACTGATTCATTGATGGCTCCTTTTGATCCAGATGGTCATCGCTATGATGCAATTAGAAGACCTTCTACTCCAGCAAGAAAAGCAGTTCAAGAGAAATTCGATGATTTTTTGGATTGCCTTACTGATAAGGCACAGGCAGAGCTAGACGGAACAGAGGAAACACTTGCACCTTCCACTAGAGAAGCCGGAAACATGTAATTAAAATATTTATGGCTATAGGCAATAATGCGGATGTTTTGGGGCATGTCGAACGCCTTTTACCCAGTGTAGAAATACAGCTGATCCAAGATCAAACTCATGAAGCAATTAGAGGGATTGTTTTGGAAACTGTTTTTGCTGATAAACAAATCCAAAGAAATTTTGAGGGAGCGGAAATTCGCTATACGACAATGTGCTGTGTAGTTGTGAAAGCAATTCTTCAGGTGCTAAATGAGGATCCAAATACTGTTAATTTGATGGCGATTGGAGATGTGACTTTGC
This sequence comes from uncultured Candidatus Peregrinibacteria bacterium, assembly GCA_903847465.1. Lineage (GTDB taxonomy): Bacteria > Patescibacteriota > Gracilibacteria > UBA1369 > LOWO2-01-FULL-3 > CAINDQ01. The sequence goes on along the minus strand of CAINDQ010000129.1, from coordinate 1,530 downwards.
CAGATTTCGTGACTACTCCTGACGGTAGAGTTGTTCCGATCCGTTCTACGATTGAGGCAATGCATAGAAAGAGTTTGGAATATGAAATGGAGCTTGCAGCTAAAGACAAACTTGATTACGGATATGATTTGGCGGCGAAAGGATACAAGCCGGCGAGAGAAATGGCTTTGACCAATTGGGATCGATATTATGATTTTTCGGATCATGAAGTTGAAGAAGGTGGAAAGAAAAAGAACTTGAAGGACGTGCTGGCAGACAATTCCACAATATGTAACGGAGGAATGCCTGCTCTGAATATAATGTGCATGGCTTTAAATAAAGAAGCTGAAAAAAAGAGTAAAGAAAGCAAAAAACGAAAAGAAGGACCAATCAAAAAACGTTATATCTATCCTGACAATAGCTTAAATACATGGAACAAGATTGTTCATGGTTCAACGACTGAAGGAAAAGGAAAATTCAATGTAATTCGTACTGAGCAAAAAGATGGACTGCATTTGACACCGGAAAAAGTTAATGAATTTTATGAGAAAAATGGGACCAAAGGAAATGACGATACTTGGTATATCACTCCTGTCGCCAATCCTTCAGGAACAAGAATGACTCCTGAACAATTGACCTCAACTTGCGAGGCTATTATTGCTCATAAACCAGATGCTACAATTATTTTGGATTGTGTTTATATGCGAACATTGGAAACTAAAACTGCTCAAGCTTTGATGAAAGGTGTACTTTCCAACCCGGCAATTTTGAATAGAGTTATCGTACTGGAAAGTCTTTCCAAAAGTCATGGATTGACTGGTCAAAGAATTGGAATGTTCTTCTCTGCAAATAAAGAACTTCATGAATTAGTCCAGAACATGGACATGGCGATAACCGCAGGACATGGCCATAATTTGAGCGCGAAGATGATGGCATACATGGAAAATCCTGAAGAGAACGATGCTATTCTAAAAGAACTTCACAGATTCTGGGGAAGAGAAAGAAAAGGTCTTTATAACTATCTCATCAAGAGCGGAAATTATGCTGATTTGTTCGATGAGGATCAGAGCCATATCAAACAAGACCAATTGGATGAGCCAATGGGACTTTATCTTTTGGTGAAGATGAAACCTGGTGTGTCAAAAATGGATATTTACAAAAAGACTGGTTGCATAGGCGTTCCTTCCAATTTGGAAAGCGGTAATTATATGAGATTCGCTGTTGGCAAAATAACTTAACCGACATACGCAAAATATGCGACGGATGGTTCGAGTGCTACTGAAAGCGCGACTACGACCGAAGAGGCGACGACGGCTGAGAAAGCCTAATTACGCGATTCAAAGCCGTGTTGAAGCTTTGCTCCTTTGACGTTGATGCCTGAAAGATCGGCAATTTTTGTTTTGAGGAATTTTGGAAGGATTATTTTCCCAGCCATGATTCTGTCGAGATCAACCGGACTTTCATAATCCAAGTATTCTGAGCCATCATCTTCTGGCTTGTACCAATCACTTGGCAAGTCTGAGAACTCAGATAGATCCGAGCATTTAAAGA
>CAINDQ010000128.1 GCA_903847465.1 uncultured Candidatus Peregrinibacteria bacterium | reverse complement strand
CAGACGGTTTGTAGATCACCTTTGGCAAATTTATATTCCAGTACGTAGCCTTTAACGTCAACATTAATTTTTATTTCGTTATCGGAAATTTTATCAACAATCATTTTTTTAACCTCAAAATTTGCACAAATTTCTTTCACCGGATTTTTAGATATATCGATTTTTTCCGCAGCAGTAAGGTTTCCGTTAAACATCGCCCTTGTTTCGCAAGAACTGCTCGCCACGAATCTTTGAATCTTTTGATCAGGCAAAAGTCCTTTTACAACCACAGTGATTATGATCACAAACAAAATTATCGGGATCAAAATTAACAACCATTTTAATTTATCAAAAATTTCTAACAACTTTTCGCGTGATTCAAATTCGTCCAAAGCAGTCGCCTTCCCAGCCGCCTCATCTTCCCTCATTTCCTTAACGGCCTGCACAAATATTTTTGCAGGATCGTTTGATCCTACGTGTTCAGTTTTTTCAGCCACTACTTCCGGCTTAATTTCTTCCCACGGAGCCTTTCCCGATCCATTGTCAAAATCGTCTGGAAAAACCGGCGCCTCGAACGGCGTATTTGTTGGCGTTTCAAAGGTAGATTCAACCGCAGCTTCCTTTCTATCCTGTTTTGCCTCAAGATCAGCTTTTAGGCTAAGTCTGAAGGCCTCTGGCGTCTCTATTTTCTCCAAACCCTTGGCTCTTTCCAGAAAACCACTCAATTCTCCAAAATACACGCCTTGTCTTTGATCACTTTCTCCAAAAAGCAAAAAGTGAGCACGTTTCAAGACTCTGTAAATTTTTGGTCCAATCAAGGCTTCTTCGCCTCCTAGCACAAAAAGTACATCTCCGTCCGCCAGTTCTTCAAAAAACTTCAATCTCAAAATTTCAGCCTCTTCCATGGTCAATTTCTTGAACATGTTTGCGACCTTCTGCCCTGTCATATCTGTAAAAGGTTCTGCTTTCTCGGCAACAACCGCTTCAGCGTCAATCAACCCCTGTTTTTTTGGAAAATTAGCCTTGTTTAAGTAGCTCCACACTCTTGGCTTCGCCAAACTGTATAACCAAACCAGGTATGCCGTATCCGTTGGTGTATTCTGAATTTGGCCTACCGCATCCAAAAAAGTCAGTCTGACTATTCGCTCTGTTTCCTGAGGATCAGCAACTCTTCTAGCCACATATTTATAAAGATTGGCAAAATGAGCCTCGAATAGCAACGCAAATTTTTTGCCATCTCCAGCCTTCATTTGGTCTACACACTGCCTTTCTACGTACAAATCCATGATTGTTTTATAAAGTTTCGAAACAAAAGGATCTAGTTATCCCATACGGCGAGGTTATTGTCAAGATTTGAACATTTGACTAGGCTGTGGTTTTATGGTATAAATAAGTCTTATAAATATGCTTACGCTGCCTCTATGGCTCCACTCGCAGACCATTCCTTGTCTAAGGACCTACAAGAGATTGCAAAACCACTTCAACTTGGCGGCGAGTTGTCAGCTATACAAAGCCCTGATGTGGAGGTTTTATCAGATGAAATCCCTGTTTTCAAAATAATTGATTACATCCGCAAACGTTCCGAGGAGGTTATCGCCCTTATAGGCGAGCCTCACTATAACGATCTGATGCAATCAGCAGACAGATTCAGAAAATACTCAGCCGAAGGCGCAGAATATCCAGACGAAGTGGTTCAAGATATAAGAGCTGTTGTTATTGCCCAAATAAAAAGCGTGCTTGGTTTGATTATAGCCACGGAAAAAGCCAAATCTTTTGAAGTTCGCGCTCAGCGTTTGAAGGAAGTTAACGGAGTTCTCGAGGAAAAAGTCCAAAAAGACCCTCTTACTGGTCTTCACAATCGAGAAGGACTAACTCTCAAAGGTTCAAGCGTTTTCGACCTTTGTAAAGAAAAGGGCTATCCATTGTCCTGCCTTTTTCTTGATATAGATTTTTTCAAACATGTTAACGACACATATGGTCACGACGCTGGAGACACCGTTTTGCAAACTTTTGCGGAACTATTAACTAGAGAATTTCGTGGACATGACGTAATTGCTAGACCTGGCGGAGAAGAATTTGTCGTTCTCTGTCCTTACACCGATTTAGAAGAAGTTGCAGCCGCGGCGGAGCGTGTTAGAAAAAGAATTGAAACAACTCCATTCCCGGTCACCGCTATAAATGGAGGAGGAAAACCTCGCCAAATCCTTCTGGACCTAACCTGCACTATTGGCGCAGCTCAGGCCGACTTTTCGACAAACTCTGGCTATGGAGATATTCAAACGCTCGCTGATGAAGCTATGAATCAAGGCAAATCTCAACATCGAAATATTGTCTCAACCATTCAGCCACAAGGTGAAGAACCGCCTCTATTTAAATATCCATACCTAAACGACCCAACTAGAAGAAAGGTTGAAGCAAAAGGTCGCCACATACACTAATTTTTAAGCGCCCATTTCCAAAAAACCTTTGCGAGAATTCGTCTAAGCAAGGCCTCCGATTAAGTATTTGGTGGAGATGCCGGGAGTCGAACCCGGGTCCAGAGATGAGAATTAGCAACGTCTACAATCGTAGTTTATCTGTTAGTTTTTGTTGTCTCGGTGTTAAATAAACAAAACCCGAAACACTTAAGCTTCTTAGGTTTCTGTTTTGCAACCGAAGCTCGCTACAAAACAAAAGCCTGCTAAATTATGCCCATATACCTCAGCAGACATCGGGAATATGGACATGTCCGTTAAAAAACAGACTAAGCAGCTACAGGTGCAAAAGAGAATTCTCTCATTGCAAGTTTAGCAGCTAATGCATTTAAGTTTGCACTTACTTTTGTGCCGACTTGATTAACGTGAAGACAGCACAATTCACGGATCGCAATTACTAAATTCTTGGTCATCCTGTCGAATGCCAATACATCCCCACATTTCAAAGATCTATATCTAAAGAAAATCCTTGGTTAAAATAGCACATCTTCTGCGTTAGTACCTATTTTATGTCTCGCAAGCCAGTTCACAAAAGCCCGTCTTAGCCCACAAGCCGCCTCCACGCTTTTCTCTCTTTTTGGCAATCCGTTCGAATCAAAATTTAAAACCACTGGTTGATCTGTTTTTGTGGATGGCTCAGCCTGAACGTCAACCTGAAGTCCAAACCAATCAAGTTCTCTCGCCAACGCTTCCCTTGATAAACACGTCGACGTAACCAAAACCTCTCTCGTTTCAGCGCCTCCTTCATCTTTTGTTTCTCTTACTATTACTCCGCAAGGTATTCCTGCCGAATGCATCTCCTCCAAAAACTCATTAACTTGATCAGCAATCTCGTCAACGCCAACCAAAGTATTGATGCCGGCAATTTTTAAAGCCGCCACTCCGCCAGGACGGACAGGTCTTCTCTGTGCACCTTCTTGTTCTCTATAAACATCTAATCCTCCAGACATATTTTTATGATTTGTATTGTTCGGACACCAATTATACAAGACCGCACCAGAAAGTCAAGACGCGAACATCTCCTGCTTCTAGCCATTTTGACCAACTATGTTCTGTTTTAAACCCTATTCTTTCCCTGCCTTGGCCTCTCCTGCATGTTTCGCTTTTTTGGCTAACATTTCTACCGAATTTCCTAATCCCGTAAACCAATCATAGCCGAGGTCTTTGATGTCTATTCTGAGTCTGCTTCCGCTTATCGTCCATTTTGGATTATATTCCAGCATATTTATGATATTTGCTGGCTTCACTTTCTTTGACATGTGTAAAACGATTTCTTTATCCTTGCTCATCGGCACCGTTTCAGCCTTTAGATTCACTAAACCGGCTCTCTTTGCCGCCATTTTCAGCTCAATAATTTTGAATAAATTTTGAACTTCCTGTGGCAACTTCCCATAGTTTTCCACAAAGTCATCCTTTATTTCTTTCAAATATTCGTCTGTATCAACAGCTGAAAGTCTCTGATATGCGTTAATTTTATCTTTTGAATTGGAAATATAATTGTCCGGAATATACCCAGGAATAGGTAACTCGATCGAAACATTCCACGTCTCTTCTTCGCCTTCAAGTACGCGTCCCGCCTTCAAATCCTCAACGGCTTTATTCAGCATTCTCATGAAATGTGAAACACCCACGACGTTAATAACTCCATGTTGATTCGCGCCAAGAATGTCTCCCGCTCCTCTGATTTCCAAATCCTTCATTGCAATCTGGAATCCACTACCAAGCTCGCTCGCCTCCACAATGGCACGCAATCTCTTCTTTGCATCCAGTTTGAGTCTTTGTCCGTGATACAAGAAATAAGCGTAAGCCTGCCTCTTACCGCGTCCCACACGACCTCTCAACTGATACAATTGTGACAACCCAAATTTCTCAGCGCTATTCACAATCAAGGTATTCGCATTTTCCAAATCAATTCCATTTTCAATAATTGTTGAACTTACAAGCACGTCATAATCTCCATTTTTGAACGCCATAATTCTGTCCTCCAAATCCCCGCTTCCCAATTTTCCATGAGCCACGATAAATCTTGCTTCCGGAACAAGTGCCTTCAAATTTTCCGCAAAACTATCAATGGTCTGTACGCGATTATGTAAGAAATAAACCTGTCCTTTGCGATTAATCTCTTTCATAATTGCCTCACGCACAAGCCCCGAAGAGTACTTTCTAACTTCTGTAATAATTGGCAACCTTCCAAATGGCGGAGTCGTAATCGTCGTGATGTCGCGCAATTTATTCAAACAAATATTTAGCGTTCTTGGAATTGGCGTCGCCGTCAAAGTAAGAATATCCACCTCTTTTCTAATCTCTTTTAATTTCTCTTTTTGCTTCACTCCGAACCTTTGTTCCTCGTCCACAATCACCAATCCAAGATCTTTAAATTTTACATCCGGTTGAAGCAGTCTGTGCGTTCCAATAATTATATCGACCTCTCCTTTTTTCAATTCCTCCACGATTTCCCTTTGTTCTTTTTGAGATTTAAATCTACTCAACATGTTTATGCGAACATGGAACGGCTCCATTCTTTTTACAAAAGATTTGTAATGCTGATCCGCTAAAATCGTAATTGGTGAAATCATGGCGACCTGTTTTCCCGATTGTACAGCTTTAAAAGCCGCCCTCATCGCCACCTCTGTTTTTCCGAAACCCACATCTCCACAAATCAAACGATCCATTGGCGTATCACCCTCCATGTCTTCTTTGGTATCAACAATTGCCTTTATCTGCCCTGGTGTTTCATCGTACGCAAAAGTTTCTTCAAACTTTTCTTGAAGATCGTCATCTATTTTAAATCTAAATCCTTTTGCCGCTCTTCTTTCCGCGTAAAGTTTTAACAGTTCTTTTGCAATTGCTTGAGTTTCTTTTTTTACCCTACTCGTAATAGTGTTCCATTCGGCGCTTCCCAATCTTGTTAATCTAGGCATCAATTCGTCTGATCCAATATATTTATTTACCTTATCGGCCTGATCTATTGGCACGAATAATTTATCATTTTCTGCGTATCCTAATTTCAAATATTCTTTCGTAATTCCGTCGATAGTTTTTTTGTCCAATCCCAGAAACTTCGCGATGCCATGATCCGCATGAACAACATAATCCCCCTGTTTTAAACTTGTCAAAAAGTCATCGAAAATATTTCTACTGCTCACTTTTTTCTTTTCGTTTCTCACTAAAGAAATATCTAAATCGTTGAGTAACAACGCTTTTTGAGTAGGGTTCTGGAATGACTGCGGGAACACGTCTTCCTTGTCCACTTCTATCAAAAAAACAGATGTCGACCTAAACTTTTCCTGATCGATTCCTTCATTAAACGGAATCGCCTGATCAAGAAGTAACGAGCGCGTTTCGTGCAAATTTTTTGTGAAGAAAATTGTTTTCCAATCATTGCTCATTTTATCTCTGATGTCGTTCGCCAAATCATATCCACTTCGATATTTCAAAACTGATAAATAATGTAAATGTTTGTGATTTTCCACGTCTTCGTTAAATGACGTAAACATAATTGTGGAGCTTCTTTTTGCGGCTTCCGCCATGAACGAATTCCAAACTTCATAATACTCATCCACCACGTCTATCTCGTCTTCGATTACCAAATTTTCTTTTCCAAACAGGTCCATCACAGTCTCCGTCTCCATGTCAAAATCAATCGGATAAACATCCAGGCTGGATTTTTCTTTTATCGTTTTTGAATAGTCGGCAAAGTCTGTGTAAGCTATTTTTTCCACTTTATCAAAACCGATTTCTATTCTCGCCACCTCCTCCAGATTAATGGGATAAATAAAAATGCTGTCGCCAACTCTATAATACTGACCCTTTTTTAAAACCTTTTGATCCGTCACTTCGTACCCAATAGAAACTAGTTTTCCAATAAAATCCACTGAGTCCAAACCTTCTCCGCTTTTTATCGAAATCTTTTTTCTCTCCAAGTTTCCTATGTCCGGAAAATTTTGAAGTAGTGATTCGAAATTAACCACAAAAATTGCTTTTTTATTTAAAGCCACTCTTGTCACAAACTCCACCAACTCTCTTTTTCGATCCATTTCAAACTCGCTGGTTGTGGCATAAGTAAGCCTTTCTTCGTTGTTCTTTTTTGTGTAAAGAAAAACCGGTCTGTTTCCCCAAAGATCGAGTGCTTTTTTTACAATATTTTGTTCTTCGGTGTCGTTCACTACCCACAAAACATTTTCAACATGCACTTTTTCATCACGAAAAATGTCACTCAAAATCATCGCTTTTGAAGAGCTATTACCAGCACCAGAGTAAGTTATGTTTTTCAGACTCCTAAAAAGTTCCGTGGACTCATTGAGCCCCTCTCTAGGAAAGAACGATACGATATCCTTCATCGATTTTTAAACCTTTAGCGGCATTATTATATAGACATAGTCTGATCCTTCAGCTGGTCGAATAACCGCTGGAGAGACCTTGTCACTCATTGAGAAAACTATTTTGTCTTTGTTTATATATGTCAAAACGTCTAGTAAGTATTGTGAGTTTAGAGAAATTTTATTATTTTCTCCTTCTAGCTTAACAATCAACTCAGCTTTTTCCTCTCCCACTTTTGTTTCGTCGGAAGAGATTACCAATTTACCATCATTTGTAACACTAAGTTTCACGCTGTTATTATTCTCTCTCGCGAACAAACTAACTCTTTTCAAAACCAATGATAAATCTTCTACCGAAACTTCCATTTTACTCTTGGTGTCTTTTGGAATAATTTTTTCGTAGTCTGGAAATTTGCCTTCTATAAGCCTAGAGATCAATTCTATTCCGTCAGAGGTAAATAAAATTTGATTGTTGGAAATATTAACCTTCACTTCTTTTTCTTCAGATTTGCTGATAATTTTTCCCAACTCAATCATTGTTTTTGCCGGGATAATACAAGAAACTTCTTCGTCTACTTTTTTCAACGCTTGGATTTTCTTCTCAGCTAATCTATAACTATCTGTCGCCACCAACTTAACCTCTGTTCCGCTTACAATCATTAAAACTCCAGACAATACTGGTCGAGAAGTGTTTAAAGATGCCGCAAAAACAGTTTCATTTATCGCCTCGTAGAACTCGTCTAATTTTAAAGTAAACTCGTGGCTTTTTTCTATTTTTGGAATTAATGGAAATTCGTCCGCGCTAATACATTTAATTTTTGTGCTCGAAGACGCTGACGTAAGAGACAACGCCACTCCCTCAACCATATTTAATTCAACCTTCTCGCTATTTAATAAAGAAATATAATTTGTTAAAAGTTTTGCTGGAACGGTAATAGATCCTTCTCCTCTAACGTCCGCATTAATGTAACAACTAATCGCGATTTCTAAATTTGTTGAAAAAAGAAAAAGTTTTTTTCCTTCCGCTTTCAATAAAATATTATTTAAAACTGGAAGTGTGTTGTTTGGACTTATTGCTTTGTCAACAATATTCAAAGCATGCTCTAAATCCTTTTGATTACAAAATAGTTTCATATGTCTAAAATAAAGATGTCTTAGATGTTT
>CAINDQ010000127.1 GCA_903847465.1 uncultured Candidatus Peregrinibacteria bacterium | reverse complement strand
TGCCAAGAAAGCGGTCAAAAAAGTCGTTAAAAAAGCAGTCAAAAAAGCACCTAAGAAAATTGTTAAAAAAGCGCCTAAGAAAGCCGCAAAGAAGAAACCTGCTCCAAAGAAAAAACGCAAGTAATCATGGCCAAAAAAACATTCAAAAATCTATGCGAATTAGCCTCAAAACTTCGCTCAAAAACCGGCTGCCCTTGGGATAGAAAGCAGACGATTGATAGTATGCTTATCTGTGTCGAAGAAGAAGTCGCCGAAGTTCGTCAGGCTATCGAAAACGGCGATCACAAAAATCTCAAAGAAGAACTTGGCGATGTGCTTTTCCAAATCGTCATGATTTCTCAGATCGCTAAAGAAAATAAATATTTCAAAATTGATGATGTGATTGCCGGAATCGATAAAAAAATCCGCTCGCGTCATACTTGGGTTTTTGGCAAGGATAAGGCAAAAACTCCCGAAGAAGCTCTCGAGATGTGGAGAAAAAATAAAGAGAAAGAAAAACTACGTAAAAAATTACGCTCATAATATATTATGTCATTTTTAGGTAAGAAATGGATTGTTAGAAACACTACAGCCGAGAAATCAACATTTGAAAAAATCCTTAGTAATAGAGGAGTAGCTGATGTGAATGAAGGACTGACTTTTCACGATCCGTTTCTTCTTGATGATATGCAAAAAGTGGTCGACCGTATAAAGCTGGCTGTAGGCCAAAAAGAGCGTGTCATTGTTTTTGGGGATTACGATGTTGATGGAATTAGTGGGGCGACCATCGTGATAAATATTCTGAAAAAACTCGGGGCGATTGTGTCATATAGACTCCCTCATAGAGTAAATGATGGTTACGGTTTGTCTGAGAAATTTATCGATGAATTTATCGCAAAAGATGTAAATCTTGTCATCACTGTTGATTGCGGTATATCCAGTAATAAAGAGATCAGCAAGGCAAAAGCGGCCGGTATTGACGTGATCATTACCGACCATCACACCGTTCCGGAAGATTTGTCGAAAGATGCTTATGCCATTCTTCATCCCAGATTAAAAGATACAAAATATCCTTTTCCGGATCTCACAGGCGCCGGAGTTGCTCTAAAACTTGCGCAGGCACTCCTCCAAAATCACGAAGACAAACAATTTATAGAAGATCTGATTGCTTTAGCGTCGCTTGGAACTGTGGCCGATCTTGGCCAGTTAAAGGGCGAAAACCGCCTTATAGTAAAGGAAGGTTTGCTGAATTTATTGAGCACGCGCTCCAGTGGTTTGAAAAAACTGATCGAGCTTGCCGGTATGAAAGAACAAAATTTTGTCGATTCATATACGATTGGTTACAGAATTGCCCCACGTATAAATGCGGCAGGTCGTATTGGCGATCCTTATTTAGCTTTAAGTTTATTGTTGCAGAATGAAGAAAGTGAAAAGGTAAATTATCTCGGCCAACAATTGGAAGATTTGAATTTGCAAAGACAGGACATGACGGAAAAAGCTGTCGCACAGGCGGAAGCGCATTTTGCAGGGAAGGAAAAAATCCCCGCCATTTTGATTGCGGAAAGTGCGGATTGGCATGTGGGAATATTGGGTCTGGTAGCCGCAAAACTCGTGGATAAATATAATCGCCCTGTGATTATTATGCAGGATTTCGGAGATGTTTTGGTGGCCTCCGCCAGAGGTCCAAAATTTTTCCATATTACAGAAGCGATCACTGCGTGCGGTAAATATCTTGTCAGTTTTGGAGGTCACGCGCAGGCCGCCGGTTTCAATATTAAAAAAGAAAATCTTGTAGAGTTTAAAAAAGCACTTGAGGCTTATTCTGAAGAAAAATTGCAAAGCCTCGATTTGTGTTCCGTTTTGGAAATCGATTGCGAGCTTGCTCACGATGATGTTAGTTTTGGAATGCTTGATCAATTAAAGACTTTGGAACCTTTCGGAGTTGGCAACGAGAAGCCAACATTCTTACTTTCCAATCTTGAGCCATTTTTTATCAATCAGGTTGGCAAAGAAAATACTCATCTGAAATTCACCGTAAAAATTCAAGATAAAGAAGTCCAAGTCATTGCCTTCAACATGGGTCATTTCGCCGATGAAATCCGTAGTCACAAGAAAGTCGATTTCGTCTGCAACCTCGACCGAAACGTCTGGAACAATAAAGAATACATCCAGTTCAGAGCAATCGACATCAGGGGAAGTAAATAATTTTCACCCATTTTCCTCTAGCCAATTCCCACGTGATTGTTTATACTTACATCCTTTTTTGACTAGAACCTAATTCTTGACATAACTCTCGAAATGTTCTAGAATATATAGAAACACGAAAATATTTTTTCCTTTGAATAGAAGGGCAACATGATAAATTCAACTCAAAAACAAATCATAGATCTTATAAAGAGAAGTAACAAAATACTAATTTTGCCTTCTTCTCCTCCGGATGGCGATAGCCTTGGTAGTGCCGTTGCGCTCTACATGTCGCTGAAAAAGCTTGGCAAGGAAGTCACAGTTATTTGCAGTGATCCTGTGCCAGAAGTTTTGAGATTTTTGCCGAATATGAAAGTGGTGGGAAATAAAGTTATCACTTCTACAGACTTTATTATTACTATTGATTTGAACAATGCCAAAATCGACAAAATCAAAAATGACATTGAAGATAATAAAGTGAATATAGTAATTACTCCAAAAGAAGGTCGTTTCTCAGAAGATGATGTGACCTTTAATAGGGGAGAAGTTGGTTATGATTTAATTATCACGGTAGATACCGCAGAACTAACTCAATTAAGAAATTTCTACGAACAAAATATCGAATTATTCCATCAAATTCCTGTCATCAATATCGATCATCATATTTCTAATGCTCATTTCGGCAAATTGAATAATGTCGACATTATGGCTTCTGCTACGACAGAATTGCTTGTCCCACTTCTTGAGGAATTGGCTAAGGAAGAAAATGTAGAACTCATTGATGAAGATGTGGCGACCTTATTGTTAACTGGAATCATCACAGATACAGGAAGTTTCCAGAATGCCAATACCACGCCAAAAGCTTTTGACGTTGCGGCAAATCTTGTTTCATATGGCGCACGTCAGCAAGAAATCATTCAACATATTTACAAGACGAAACAATTAAGTCAGTTAAAACTTTGGGGTCGTGTTCTTTCCAAAATTCAGGTTGATGAAACTTCCAGAATCGTTTGGTCTGTTGTTAGTCAGCAAGACTTCAAAGATACAGGTAGTCAAGAGGATGAAACCGGCGATGTTATTGATGAACTAATGACGAATGCACCAGGTGCTGAAGCCATTTTATTGATCAAGGAAAAGAAAGAAGGAATAATTTCCGTTAGCGTTCGTACTACAAATCCAGCAGTTGATGCTTCCAAAATTGCTGAAGAATTTGGTGGTGGGGGACATACTCAAGCTGCAGGATTTAGAATTTCAGGAAAAGGATTACGCGATGCTGAATATGAAATTATCAATGCTGTAAAAAAATATCAGTCAGAACGTTTGGGCTTTGTAGAATCAGAACCACCTCACTCATT
>CAINDQ010000126.1 GCA_903847465.1 uncultured Candidatus Peregrinibacteria bacterium | reverse complement strand
TTCAAAAAGAATTGCTGAAATTGATGCAAGAAAATTTGGTAATTACGAATGTGTGGTTGGAGAAAAAATTTAAAGGTTATAATTATTTGACGAAAGGTGTGCGCAGAAAAATGTATAAAGATACAGAAGAAATTGTGAAGAAATTTATGGAGTTTTGCGATACTCATTTTGTGAGTGAAGATAGCTTGAAAAAGGAACTCGATGCAAAAGGAATTACTTATCCGTCAGGCAATACTCTGGAGCTTCAATGGTTGGCTTGTATATGTGGGTTTTTGAGGCCTGGTCTTTACTATGAATACATAAAAACTTCGAGTTTTGGAAAGCTTTTAAAGGATCCAAATAAAACAAAATTGCAGGGCGATTGTAATCAAATTGTGACGCTATATATTTATCTGTATTCTTTGAAATTTCCAGTTAATGATTTGCAGATAAAACTTTTGCCGGAACATGTGTGTTTGCATTTCAAAGGTGTGGACGTTGAAGCAACTGCTGGTGGTTTTACAAAGTATCCAAAATTTGATTATTTGCTTCCAGTAACTGAAATTATTTCTACCAATTTGTTGGACTTGAATGATTTCAGAGAAGAAACTCAAAAAATTTCCGAAAGAGAAATGGTGAAAAGCGCGCAATTAGCCTATGCGATTAGCAGCTTAAAAGATTTGGCGGAGAAAAATTTGGAAATTGCTTATCATAATCTTGGTATTTCAGCGATGAAGAATAATAATTTCCAGTCGGCTATTTTCTATATTTCAAAAACTAAAAATCGAGAGATTTTGCCAGGAATTTATCAAAATGCTTGTGCGCATTACGTTGAGATAAAAGATTTCGAGAAAGCCAAATATTATGCTAGAGAAAGCCGAAATAACGACTTGATAAATCAGGTGGAAAAGTCTGCTTTAGCGAAGGAATACAATGATTTGGCCAAAACGGTTTCTGGGGTGAAAACGATTGATGATGCAAAAAAATACAAATCTGAATATAGAAAAATGCTGGAATTGGCTAGAAAACTGGGGGATGAAAGAATGGTGAGTCAAATGGGGGATATTTTGGGTAAAATATAGGGGTGTTTGAGGTTGCGGTAGGGATTCCAAGATCCAGGGCTTTTGTTTGCCGTGCTTTTCTGCTATAATATAGGGATATTTTGGAGTCTAAATTTAATTAAAAACATGAGTGAATTGTTCACAAAAATATCGAAATACTTTCTCTACACTTTGTTTGGCCTGATTTTTGTGGGAGTAATGAGCCAGCTTTTCTTTGAGAAAGATACTAGTGCTTTCCTGAATTATGTAAAAAATTTAGGTGGTTCTGGAAATGAAGTTGTTGTTTCTGCAATTGAGGATTTGCGGGTGGTTTATCCGGACGAGCCATTGGCTCTTGAGCCTACACTTGCCGATCCTGTGACGCGACAGCGTTTGAATAATATTTATGAATCTTTGGTAAAAACAGACAGGGATTTAAAAATAAGGCCTGCGCTTGCGGTGAACTGGGGTCTTATTGATGATTACACTTGGGAGTTGAGATTGCGTCCTGATGTGAAGTTTCAGGATGGAAGTTCTTTTGATTCTTTGGATGTGAAAATCAGTATAGAAAGAGCAATGAATTATTCTTCTTCTGAATTGGTGGGAATAGTTTCAACGATGGATACAATTGAAATTAAAGATGGGTTAACTTTACAAATAAAAACTATAGAGCCAGATCCTTTGTTGCTTCAGAGATTGGCGATGATCTTGATTGTTCCGTCTGAATATCAAGATAAAGAAATGTCACAGCCGGTAGGAACAGGCTCTTATAAATTTAAATCCTGGGAAAATGGCAAAAAGATTGTTTTGGAAAGATTTGATGGGTATTGGGGCGAAAAGGCGAAGTTCAAGACCGTAGAGATGAACTCTGTTGTCGATAAATTTGAGAGAGTGCAGATGTTGTTGGATGAGCAAGCTGATTTGTTAGCTTTTGTGCCGTATGACGGGGTGGATTTAGTGAGACAAAGTGGTTTTCAAATTGCTACTATTCCAAGCTTGGAAGTGCAATTTTTGCTTTTCAATATGAAATCTAAATTGCTGAGTGATGTTAGAAATAGAGTGCTTGTTTCGGCGACTTTAAATCAGCCTGACTTGATTGAAGCGGTTGGTGGATATGCTAGAAGCGTGAGTCAGTTTGTTGGTAGTGGAATTTTTGGTTTTAATCCTTACATTCCTGATCATGTTTATGA
>CAINDQ010000125.1 GCA_903847465.1 uncultured Candidatus Peregrinibacteria bacterium | reverse complement strand
TCCAAACGCTCCGCATATCGCAAATACATTCTTAATAAAATTTCCGCGAAATCCTGCGCATCAGTTCCGCCAGTTCCAGCATGAATAGTCATGATTGCATTATTTTCATCATACTTCCCACTTAGGAAAGTTGAGATCTCCAGTTTTCGCCAGCGAGCTTCTAGAGCCGTAACCATCCCCGCAAATTCTTCCGCCGATTTTGGATCTTTTTCAGGCTCAACTTCTGGCATCAATGCTAAAAGTTCATCAGCCTCGCCCCGCATTGATTCCCAAGTTTCAATCAATTTTGCCAGATGTGCCGCTTTTTGCGTCACCTCCTGTGCGCGATCTTTATTTTCCCACAAATCGCTCTTTTGTAACTCTTGACCGAGCTCTTCGAGTGACGCTTTTTTGGCTTTCAGATCAATGTTTTTGAGGCCCACATCAATTAGTTCAGAAACCTCCTTCAGCTTTGTCTTTATTTCATGCATAAAAAAATGTAAATTGGCGGTTGCAGTATAGCAATTAGGCGGGTGACAGGGAATGGTTAAAATATTTTTGAGGAACAATCCGCAGCCCGTCTTTAGCGGGCGAGGACGTGACGAGAAAAATTTTAATCTTCACTGGCAGGACCCGCATTGATATCGGCAAAACCACTTTATATGTCCATCGCACGCAGAATTTTATCGAATACTCTCGCCCAAATTTTTGGGAAAGCTGTGCTTGCCTTGCTTGGTTTGGCGGTTGTAAAAATCGCCACGAATTATCTTTCGGTTGAAGGCTACGGCGAATATGTAATGATTTACGAATTTTTGGCTTTCTTTGGAATAGCGGCCGACCTCGGTCTTTTCACGATTGCTGTAAAAGAAATGTCGAAAGACGAATCCAAAATTCCAAAAATTATCGGAAACATCGTTTCTTTGAGAACAATTTTATGCGTCATCACGATGGGCGCCGCAGTCATCACTGTTTTTGCGATTCCCGGATACAAAGGCACTCATATCGCCTTGGGCGTTGGTATCGCCTCAATTACTACATTTCTCACTATTATAAATAGCACGATCTCTAGCGTTCTTCAGACAAAATTGCGAATGGGTTTGGCCGCGATAGCAGTTGTTATGGGAAAAATAGTTTCGGTTGCGATCATGGCTTATATTGTTTTTTACGGATTCCCTGATAACAAAGAGGTTGGTTTTTACATGTTGATAGTTGCCGGCATTTTTGGAAATTTGGTGATGACGATGGTGACCGATCACTATGTTCGCAAAATCACAGTGGTCGAATACAGATTCGATTTTGATATTTGGAAAGACGTTTTCGTAAAGACTCTTCCGTACGGTCTCGCGCTTATTTTGAACACAATGTATTTCCGTGTTAATTCACTTTTCATTTCGCTTTACAGAGGTCAGGAAGAAGTTGGTATTTACGCTGTCGCAATGCGAATTTTGGAACAGCTCACGGTTTTGCCGTTATATTTTATGAATTCCGTTTTGCCAGTTTTGACGAAATCTCTGCAGGAAAAAAATGATAAATACAAAGACATTATTAGGTATTCTTTTGATTTCCTTGCGGCCATGGCCGTGCCAATGGCGGTGGGTGGAGTAGTGCTTTCCACCTCGATTATTTCCCTTATCAGTACGAAAGATTATTTGAGTCATCCAGGATTTTATGGATCAGACGTTGCTTTGGAAATTTTAGTGCTCGCAGTCCTTTTCCAATTCTTAAATATTCTTTTCAATTTTGTTTTGATCGCTTTGAACAAGCAAGTGAAGCTTCTTTATATCAATGCGGCCTGTGTTCTTTTCGCCATAATTCTGGATCTTTTCGTGGTGCCGTTGTATGGCTTCCGTGGTGCGACAGTTACGAGTGTTTTGAATGAATTATTTATTTTGATTGGTTCTTATTTTGTCGCCAAACATTATTTGAAATTCTCTCTGAATTTCAAAAACTTGGCCAAGATTATTCTTTCCGCCTTTGCGATGGGCCTAGCCCTCTATTTACTCGAACCAATCACTTATCAATACCTCCATCACTATAACGTTCTTCTCCTAGTGCTTATTGGAGTAGTTGTTTATATAGGCATGCTTTTCGCCACAAAAACAGTCAGCAAAGAAATGCTGGCATTAATAAAGAAAGGCACGCCTCAAGCACCAATTTCTCAACCATAAAAGGTTTTTATTGTTGCAACTCAGTAGGAGCTTTTCTTTGATGAATATAAATAAATCCATCAGGATCAACAACTTTCGGGCCTCTATCTGTTGGTCTGCTCATCATTCTCGCGGCATCAATGGCCTGAGTTATAAGCATTGGTCCTTTTCTAAAGGTTTCAACGAGTCTAACCACAGGACCTTGTTCTTCCATTTCATGGTCTAGTCCCATGTCTAAATCTGTTGGTTCGAGAATATCAGTCCTCTTTTGCATACCTTCAGCCATATAAATTGGTTT
>CAINDQ010000124.1 GCA_903847465.1 uncultured Candidatus Peregrinibacteria bacterium | reverse complement strand
TTCATCAACGGCATTTTTCAATTTATTTAAATAATCCAAATCCTTTTTTTGATTAGCAGTTACCCACTCTGATTTCCTTACTTCCTCAGAAATTGCTGAAGACTTAAATTCCGTAACCAATCTTGAATAAAGAAGACCTTTTAATCTTTGATCAATCTTGTCCATATAAACAGTCACTTGCGAATCACGCGGAACCACCAGTCTATTCATAAAAACTTCACTAAATTTATCAGCATATTTTGTAGGCGTAACCCCTTCTTCTAGGAATCCAAGATAAACATCTCCTTCAAAAACCGTTATTTTCACGTTCTTACCATCTGATTCCAAGTCAAAAACAGCATTATTTGGAATAACCACCGCTTTTCCTCCAATCAAAATATTCACTTTAGCATCACTATTCAAGAAGTTTCCCCACACTTTTCCAGTATTAAATTGGAAAATATACTCGCGAGTATTTACATCCACACTTTTAACATCCTGAGATGGAGCCGTAGCGTAAGTTGCGGCATCCGCAAAACGCAAAATTCCATCCGCTGGAACCAAATTATCCTGAACATAATCAAAAGTAGAAAAAGCTTGCGACTTAGCAATTTCGCCATTGGCATCCTTTCTTTCAAGCATAAAATTGCCACCAACAGCCAAAACCGCAACTGCCAAAAGCACCATTGTTTTCACAAAACTTGCTAGAAACGTGAATTTTGTTTTTTCTTCAGTCATATTTAGACTCAAATAATCCTTATATTATAGCATTAATAAGCCCAAATATCAATTACTCAGGACATAAATCCCCTTTCTCGCAAGTAACAAAAATTCATTTCCTTTCCTTGAACTTATCCCCTACAATAGCCCCGTAAAACTCTAACCTCATTTCAATGCGAAAACTAATATCTTGCCTTGTTTTAGCCGCTTTTTTGGTGATGCCTCTCAATACCGTCTTTGCTTTTTACAATGATGTTCCCGAAACCAACCAATATTATGAAGCCATCAAGGCATTGTCTGACGAGAAACTTTTACCGGAAACAGTCTCTTTTCAGCCCGACGCTTTGCTCACAAAAGCCGATCTTTACGAATTACTACTAACTTTTAGCGGAATAGCAGGCTCAAAAAGCCCAAACCTCCAATATTCCGACACAAAAAACGACGCCAAATACGCTCCTTATATCCAAAAAGCACTCGATTTAGGAATTTTACAAGCACCAAATCTTAATCAAGCCTTCGAACCAGGAAAATTATTGACCAAAACAAGAACATTGGAAATTATGTTCCAAACTTTAGACGTTGGCACAGACGCCTTCTTTGACAGAGAAAACTTTGCCTTCATCGATCTCGACAAAAAATCACCTTATGCACCTCTGGCCGCCAGAGCTTCAGATTTGGGAATTTTAGAACCAGTAACTCCCGACTCATTTAAAATGGCCAAGAGAATCACAAAAGCAGAAGCCGTTGATTATCTCTACAAGATAGGCCAATACAAAGCTTTGGACACTGTCACTGTGATAATGGATTCCTCAAAAATCAACTCTTCCGTTTTCAACAACAATTACAACGAAATCGAAAAAGAACTTTTGGACAATCCTTCCTTTTATACACTCCTAGACGTTTGGCAATCACTAAAAACCCAATACCTCTACAAAGACAAACTCAAGGATTCAGACCTTGTCTTAGCCGCCATCCAAGGCCTTGTAGATCAAGTGAATGACACCTACACCATATTCGAAAAACCGGGAGAAGACGTGATTTTGGAAAGTCTTTCCAGTCAATATGAGGGCATTGGCATCTCTATAGATCTTATCGACAACAAACTCACAGTCATAAGCCCATTCAAAGATTCCCCAGCTGAAAAAGCAGGGTTAAAACCAAATGACGTCATCACAAAAATAAATGGCATAAGTGTAAAAGATATGGCTTTAAAAGATGTCGTTGGCAAAAT
>CAINDQ010000123.1 GCA_903847465.1 uncultured Candidatus Peregrinibacteria bacterium | reverse complement strand
CCCAGCTTTTAAGAAGAAAGAGTGACTACCAATATCCAGGGTTTGAATTTCTGGAATTGTTGGTTTTGTTTGAGACCTCACAATTTCTTGTGAATCTTCTTCTTTTGGCTGATCAGCATAATGCTTTATCACCGCAAAAAAGAAAAAGAAAAATACTGCGATTACCACTGGTACCGCCAAATTAGTTGGCGTTTTGATCGCGGCGCTGATTGCACCGAGACACAAGAATGTGACTGCCACAGCAGCCACGCCCCTAAGCCAATAGTACTCAATCCCTCTAAAAAAATAGAGGAACAAGAAGAAGAAAATAGCAGCAATCGCTAACGCTGCTACCACTGAAATAGCGTCACCAACACTTGGTAACTTTTTTTTCAGTTCCTCCATTGCGGATTCTTCTGGTTTTTTATCTTTTTTTGGATCACAGGAATCATCCTGTTCTAACCCGTGCAGATCCTTTGTTGATACAAGTTTCATTTTTTCTTTACCGGCTACATTTCTCACCGGATTTTTTTATTTTTTTGTTATTAATCTTTTTTAACAATTCCAGCTCCAAAAGCAATTTCTGCTCCTAGTGAAGCAGATCCATTTCCAAAGATTAGTTTGTCTGTTTCCTTGATTGATTTTAGGGCTAAGTATGTTATATATTCCTCTTTAGTTAATTGCGAGGAATCTAACATCATTTTAATACCATGACCTGTAGCCTCCTCTAGAGCAACAATTTCTTTGGCTCGAGCAATGGCGAGTAAGCGGATCTCTTCCGCGCGAGCAGAAGCCAAAAGACATATTCCTTCAGCCTCGGTTTCTTTTTGTTTAATTACTTTTTTATTCTGAAAATCTGCAGTCAGAAGGTCTTCTTCGGCTTTTTTCCTTTCAGCAATTGCTACCGCCAGACTTTCTCTTCTTAACTGTTGTTCTGTTGAGAAAATAATATCTGACACCAAAATAGAAACTAATCTAATCCCTGTGTCTAGTTCAAATTGATCAATTTCTATTTGAGAAAAAATATGGTCAAGAGAGAAAACTCCCTTGGAAGCATTGGCTTCTTCTGAAGATAATTTGCCAAGCTCAGATCTTAATCTTGATTCAACAAACTCAATTGTTTTTTCAAGATAATTATCGACATTATATACCGCTTTCACGGTAGATGTGATCTTAAACCTCAATATCGCGGCTAATCCCGCAGAAATATCGGTAAACTCAATAAGAGTATTGCCATTTGAAACAAATAATTTAATAGTTGTCTCTCCTTTATAGTATTGGATACCTTGATGAATACCGGTAATATTGAAATAAGGAAAAAGAAAATGAAATCCAGTGTCAAAACTGAATACATATTCTTTAAAGACCTCGACCAACGCTTCATGTGTTTGGTCAATAATTACTCTGGCGTCATACCAAACTTTAGCCTGCGCAAACAGCCAAACTAAAGATAAAAGACCAAATAACCAGATTTTATCCATCGGTAATTCTGTTATGATCAACAGTTTTCCGAGTAAAGGCAATAACCCTAAT
>CAINDQ010000122.1 GCA_903847465.1 uncultured Candidatus Peregrinibacteria bacterium | reverse complement strand
GTTACACTTTTTCAACAAAATACTTTTAAATTCTTTTGGTTCAAAAGACTTTTGGCCATTGCTTATCCCACAAAGGTTTTCGCACATAAAACGGGGAAACAATTTATGAGCAGTTGTTCTCTTCAGCGTTTCCATACTACAGGCGAAAAGTTTAGAAGAAATCATATTGGCATCAACTATTTTTTTCGTTTTCATCGAAATGATTAGGATTGCGTCTTCGTTCAATTCAAAAAGTTCATGATATTTTTTATTACCTTGAGCCAATTGGATCTCATACTCTTTCATTTTTGTAACATCTTGAATTTGAGAAATTATGAACAATGGTTCCCCATTTTCATCTTTAACTATTGTTTTATTCCCTATAGCAAAGCCAAAATCGCCATTCTTTTTAATAAATTTCTTTTCGACAGTATAGTTGTTTATTTTTGTTTTACTTATCCCCTCCAATATCTTTAATTCTTGAGGCAAATACTCTTTCACCGTTAATTCCTGCAAAGTTTTCTTTAGGAGTTCTTTTTCTGAATAGCCCAAGATTGAGCAAATTACTTTGTTAACTTTTAACATATCCCCTTCAGGCGAAAGAATAACCATGCCAATACCGGAATCATTAAAAAGCCTTAAGAAAATTCGTTCTTCTTTTAGGTATTGGTCTAATTGTTTAATGGTTAGCTTTGACATTATAAATAAGTTTTTAACATATCAATTATTGAGAGAAAATGGTCGTTTGTTTTGACGAAGTAATCACTACTACCAAGCTTTTTAGCTTCTTCTATCTTGTCTTGGAATCCTACATTGGTAACAATCATAATTTCGGCATTTTTGGTAACCTTGTTTTTTCTTAGTTTCTTTAAAACTTCGAGGCCATTTTGATCAGGCAAAATGAGGTCTAACAAAATGATGTCTGGAGCAACCTCAATGGCTTTTTCATAGCCTTGAGCGCCTGTATCCGCCGTATAAAGCTGTGCTTTTTTATTGTCGCCAAATTTATCAACAAATATTTGCTGAATAAATTTGTCGTCTTCAATGATTAATATTTTTTTCATATTTTTATCGTTTTAAATTTTTGAGATTATTGATAATAGTCCATTTGAGACATCAAATTCCACATGTCGACCGCTTGTTCCGCCTGTATTTTCAGCAACAATTTCAATATTCATTTCGGCTAATATTTTTTTGGCTTCAAACACATTTTTCACTCCGATTTCTTTTGAATATTCTCCCAGTCCGGCAAACATATTTGCGCCACCAGCTATTTTTGCTACAAAATTTTTACGATTACAGCCTAGACTTTCCATTTCTGAGACAAGAGTTTTGATCGCTTTATCCACATATCTGGCAGGAGAATCCTCGTCATCTTTCTCGTTTGGATGCTCTTCCGGAAGCATGGCATGAGCCATTCCTCCAATTTTTTTGGTTCGATCATAAAGCGCAATGGTCAGGCATGACCCAATGCCGGAAGAAATCAAAATGATTGGACTTTCGGCTATTTTGTATTCACTCATCCCTACTTCGTAAACAGTATCTTCCATTATATTTTAGAAATTACTGATTTCATTTTTTCGGCTGATGCTGCATCAAAGAACATCAACATTTGACCACTGGTACTATTGTCAGTTACTTGAAATTGCATTTTGAAAATCATTGTTTCTCTAGCGTTATTTTTGCTAAGTTCAACGGCAATTGAATTCATAATTGAATCTTTCATGTCAGTGGCTAAATCAGGAACAGAGCCGATGACATTGAGGTGAAGATTGTTTGACATTGCGGTCAAATAATTACCAACCAAAATATTACCGGTTTCTTTTAGCGCTGAAATCCCCATTGAATCTAGTTTTTGAGTTGTTCCACTTTGATTTTTCAACAAAAGATCGACCATGTTTAGACCAGATTTTTCTGGGAACAGCAGAATAATGCCACCATTTAGGTCGCCTTGAATCTTTAGGAAAACCGCTGTCACAAGGTCATTTTCGCCTATAGACTTGGAAATTTCTTCCAGTTTGGCAATATCCGTGCCACTAATTTCGACTGAAAGTTCTTGATTAGTCATAATGGACAATGCCTCGGAAGCTTTTTCGCCTCCAAGTTCAGAAATTGCAGTTAGCTTATCTGCTTCTTGTTGGGAAATTGTTAAGTCTGTATACATGATTTTTTATTATTAAATTAAATTTTGAACGTCTAAAATCAGAACTGTCTTTCCATTTCCTAAAATAGTTATTCCTGAAAATTCTTTTCTACTTCTCAAAAGTTTGGAAAGAGATTTTACAACCATTTCGCCTTCTTGAATTATTTCATCGACAACTAGCCCGACTTTATCTCTACCTATAGAGGCTATAACGGCTAGTGTGTTTTGTTTGTCTGCTGATTTTTCAATTTTGAATTGGTCGTGCAAATACAAAAGAGG
>CAINDQ010000121.1 GCA_903847465.1 uncultured Candidatus Peregrinibacteria bacterium | reverse complement strand
CGATAACAAGGATTTGTCTTTGGATAGAATTACTTCGGATACGATTGGAATGTTGGCGACAATCATGAACGCTTTGGCGCTTCAGGCTGCGCTTCGCGAGCTTAAGGCGGAAGTTGTGGCGGTTAGTAATTTGCCATGTGAAAAAGCTTTGGAGACATACACTCAAAAGTCTGCCAAGAAATATATGGACCAAGGAAGTATCGTCATTTTTGCGGGAGGAACCGGTCATCCATTTTTCACAACTGATTCGGCTGCGGCCCTGATGGCCCTCGAAATGAAATGCGATGTTTTGCTCAAGGCGACGAAGGTAAGTTATGTCTACGACAAGGATCCAATGAAATTTAAAAATGCAAAAAAATACTTAACACTTTCGTACAAAGAGGTGATTGATAAAAAACTGGAAGTGATGGACGTGACGTGTGCGGCGCTATGTGAAGACGCAAAAATTCCAATGATGGTCTTCAATGTGAACGAAAAAGGATCTCTTGAAAAAGCCGTAAAAGGCGTTCAAATAGGAACAATTATTCATTAATCATATTCATATGTCAGTACAAACAGGTATGGCCACAGCTCAAGTGGAGTTCGAGAAAGCAATCAAACATTTACAGGACGGATTCAATCGTTTGCAGGTTGGTCGTGCTAATGCTGCACTCGTAGATAATATTCCGGTAGATGTTTATGGAGCTTCTCAGCCAATCAGAAATATTGCTGGAATCTCTATTCCAGAACAGAGAACTATTCAGATTCAACCATGGGACAAAGGGAACTTGGCACCTATCGAAAAAGCAATCGTAGGAGCTGGTCTTGGTCTAAATCCAGTGAATGATGGTATTTGTGTCAGAATTAATTTACCTCCATTGACTGAGGAAAGAAGAGTTGATTTGGTGAAGGTGGTTCACAAATTGGCGGAAGATGCAAAAATCGGAGTGCGTAATGCTCGTCACGATGCAATCAACCATTTCAAACAATTAAAAGCAGACGAGGAAATCACTGAAGATGATCAGAAAAGTGCTGATAAAGATCTGCAAACCATAGTGGATGGTTTCAACACCAAAATCGAAGTAATGGCTGTTGAAAAAGAGAGAGACGTTATGACTGTTTAATCTAATTCACCCAAAAATATGCTTCACTATATAATCACAGGAATAGTTTTTGTGCTCATTTTTTCTTTGCTTGTTTTGATTCACGAGCTTGGACATTTCCTGATGGCAAAGAGAGCTGGGATTAAAGTGGAGGAGTTTGGGTTTGGTTTGCCGCCGAGAATGTGGGGAAAGAAAGTGGGGGAGACGATCTATTCTCTAAACTGGATCCCTTTTGGAGGGTTTGTGAGGATGCTGGGAGAAGATTCGACTAAAGCTTCGTTTCTGAAAAACAAACGCAGTTTTATCGCGCAATCTGGGCGAAATAGATTTTTGGTGATTATCGCGGGAGTGGTGATGAATTTTATTTTGGCGTGGATACTACTAACTATTGGTTTTAGTTTTGGAATGAAGCCTTTGCTACTACCGGCGGATGTTTTGCCGGCGATTGAAAAAGGGCAGATTATACTTACGGAAGGTTTGCGAATGGGAGAAATAGAGAAGGGCAGTTGGGCTTCGAAACAAGGGTTTTTGAAGGGGGACGTGCTTACGCTTGTGGATGGGAAAGCGGTGGATGAAAATACAATTGCGGCAATTACAAAGGCGCCTGTCGGAGTTTATGGAATTCTTCGTGATGGCAAAATCTCTCAATATATAGTGGCGGAAAAAGATGTTCCAAGAGATTTTCTGAAGACTGGATTTGGAATTACATTCTCTGAATCTGTGCCATTTCCAAGACCAAAAGTTTTTGAAATAAATGTAGCGAGTCCTTACTATCTGGCGGGAGTGAGAACGGGCGATAGTTTGATTACGGTAAAT
>CAINDQ010000120.1 GCA_903847465.1 uncultured Candidatus Peregrinibacteria bacterium | reverse complement strand
TCTTTAATCGCCGCAAGCTTCTTATCAGCTTCTTCAGCAATTTTTCCGCCTTCTTGAGCTCTTCCATTAATCTTGGTAGCTAGTGCAGAAACATTTGTTACGCTTGCGCTTACTTGTTTGATAGAGGCTGAAAGCTGACCGGCTGACTTGGAAGTTTCTTCAGCTTGGCGTGATTGGTTCTGAGCATTCTGAGCAATTTGCTGAACTGTCAGACCAATTTGCTGAGCTCCTCCAGATACTTGCTGAGAAGATGAATCCAATTCACGAGCAGCATCTGACAATTGTTCGGCGGCATTCTTGATAGGCTTCTTGATAAAATTGCTGATTGAACGAGAAGCATAAAGAGAAACCAAAATAATCAAAGCGATGATAATAATCGTTGCAAGAATAAGTTGATTTCTGAGAGAAGTAACGTGAGCGATTGCATCTGCATAGTCGACTTCTGTCGCGATACACCAATCTTTTCCTAAAGCGCTTTTAAAATATTCTGAATTGTAAGAGCCTATAACTTCTTGGTTTCTATAATCCATGTATTGACCTTGAGCGTTTTTACCGGAGAGACATTGAGCGATACCTGCGTTAGAGACTTTTTGCTTCAAAATCGCAGCGTCTCCCTCAAGTTTTGTAGGAGTCATAATAATACCATCTTTGTTTACCAAATAAGTTTCGGCTGTTTCATAATCGCCTATTTTTGCAGATATAAATTCCATCAGAGTAGCCATTTTTTCTCTGGCTGAAAGAATCGCAACAATTTCGCCTTTTGTATCAATAACTGGAACGGAAATTCCATAGCTATAAACGTTATCAACTGAGGATTCATAAACATCTTTTACGTATGGTTTTTGAGTTTTTATTACTTCTGTGTAATAAGGATCGCTTGTTTTATCTGTTCCGACTCTTGATTCAGTTGTTGCCGCAACAACCTTTCCTTTTGCATCCATCAAAAACAGATCTTCTGTCGCAGTTGCTTCTTCAATTTTCTTAAGTTCTTCTTGTAAATGCACTAGGTTTATAACTGAAATGTCTTGGAATTCAGTATCCATTGCTGCAGCCTCAAGAGTCATTTTCTGACCATTGATTAGTATTGCTACTTCTTTTTCTCTAGCTCTGTTGACATCAAACAAATGGCTTGAAGTGCTGTCGGTCAGCGCAGTTTTTGATTCTGTGTAACTAAGCAGACTGGCGGCCAGTAACGAAACCAAAGATACCGCCAAAAACCAAGAGATAAAGCGTACACCTAGCGACATGCTAGAAGTTTTCTGTGCGAAAAAGTTTTTCATGTTTATTTTTGTTATTTGTTTCTACTATTATAGCATTTTTTGGGGGTTTTCGCAAACGTCAAAAAAGCGTTTTTTAGGCTAATTGGAGGGTTTTTTTAGAGTTTTCGGTAAATATGGAGGTTGTTGTCGACGATTTCAAAGAGATGGCGGACTTTTGGAGGGAGATTTTCGACGTTTCCGGTAACCATAATTCCACCTTTTTTTAGAGCATAACAGAAGTCTTGATAGACTTTTTCTTGGAGGATTTTGTTGAAATAGATCATCACATTTCGGCAAACGATCATATCGATATTTTTGGGATATTGGTCTTTGGAAAGATCAATTTTGGTAAATTCAATGAGGGATTTGAAAGAATCTTTTATCTTAAAAGTAGTAGGACATTGTTTATCAAAGTATTTTTCAATTTCTTCTTCTTGGAGATTTATTTTGAATTTCTCAAAAAGGCCATTTTTGGCAGCATTTAGGGCTCTATCGTCAATATCGGAAGCATGTATTGTGAATTTATCTTTGTCTATTTTGCTCGCCAAAATTGCCAAACTATATGGTTCTTCGCCAGTGGAACATCCGGCACTCCAGACTGCTACTTTTCCTTCAACTTTTTGAGATTTTTCGTAAAGCATTCTCAGAATTCCCTCCCAAACATCTTCGTCTCTGAACCAATATGTGTAATTCACGGTGATTACATCGAGCAGTTTTTTGTATTCATCCGGACTTTCTTCGATCAAACGATAATAGGCCTCAACCGAACTGCACTTGGTGTCATGAATCCGCGAAGC
>CAINDQ010000119.1 GCA_903847465.1 uncultured Candidatus Peregrinibacteria bacterium | reverse complement strand
CATTTTTCTCAAAGCCTCCAGCTGAGTGGTCTTATCATTTTCTTTGTAATTCAACATCTTGAGTTTATTCACTCCACTCAAAAGATTCAAAACTCCTTGCCCAAAATATTCAAAAATTTCCTCATCATTCAATAAATTATCATCATACAAACTATACAAAATTGAAGCGATAATTGTGTCAGTATCCGGCTTCATCGGCAACAAAGACGCAACCACCGCAACCGATTGAAAATATCTGGCCTCACTATAAAAAGTCTCCTTCTTCAGTAAATCAAAAGCCTCTTTGATTTTTGGGAGATCAGAGTCGCCGTGATAACCACGAATTTTGTCTATTATATCTTCTATCATGCTTGAAAAGCCCACTTAAACTCAACCGCATCAATTATAACACGGAGAGTCTATTGTCCAAGCGTAATAATCGTCTTGATGTCGGACTTTGGAACGTAGAAAACTCGGATACCTTTAATCAAAGCCTCAGTATTGGCAGAGATATCGTTATAACGAGGATTCAAAGCATTGATATAGGTAATGAAAAGATCTCTCAAAGCTTTATAAGAATTGAAATAAGATTTGATCGCAACAGCATCCTGATTGTACTTCGTAAACATTCCCAAATTCACGTAAGCATTATCTCCGTAGAAAGAATATAGGGCCGCAAAGAAATTCTTCTCAGCCGCATCCTTTTGCGCCAAAAGAGGATCATATTGGGTCTGCAACATCTGTAGTTGGAAATCGATATCATTGAAAGCGGCACCAGCTTGTTGAAGTAAAGTTCCAAGCTCATTCAAGTGTTGTTGCAAAGCC
This sequence comes from uncultured Candidatus Peregrinibacteria bacterium, assembly GCA_903847465.1. GTDB lineage: Bacteria > Patescibacteriota > Gracilibacteria > UBA1369 > LOWO2-01-FULL-3 > CAINDQ01. The sequence continues at coordinate 6,487 of CAINDQ010000119.1, read as the reverse complement.
GCTCTCCTGTCCGTAGACATATCGAGCAACGCATAAACATCCGTGTTGTAAATATTTTGGAGCTTTCGTAGAAGCTCAACATATTCAATAAATTTAATCTTTCTTTCATCCTCAATCATTCCAAAAGCATTTGCCGCCACGATTCCAGCATCATTTCCCCAAGCATTCATCGGCACAGCTACAATGGGAAGATTTGGCTTGTACTCAAGCCCAAAGATATATGCAGAAATCACTCCATAAGCAGATGGCACAAGCTCGCCTCGCGAAGCCACCGGAATATTTTGTTGAGGTGTCGTTGTCGTCACAGGAGTCTTATCTGGTCTTTTCACAACCTGTTCTACAACCGTAGTTGGACTCTTGCTAAACAAATTTATAATCGCAGTATGCCAACCATTGTTGAATCCAACAATCGCAAAAATAATAACGAATATAAAGACTACTATTGAAATAAGCGTACTTTTTGTAATACCTGCCTGTTCCAAAACATGAAACAATTCATTTTTGAATGCTTCCACTTGAGCACCTCTTTCAGAAAGGATCTTCTCAACAGGAGGCGCTGGAGGCGCCGAAATATCTTCCTTCAAAGGGCTTTTTTCTTGTTTTACTTCCACCACTTTTACTTCTTCCTTAATTTCTTGAACCTTTGGAGCTGCTGGTTTTTCTTTGATTGGTTCAGGTTTTTTCCCAACAACTTCCGCATCAATCGCATCAAATGATTTTGTGAATGGATTTACTGGAGGAGCTTTTGGAACTGAATCTGTCGCTGGACCAAAATCGTCTTTTACCGGAGCAGAACTTGGTTTTGCAGGTTCAGACACTTTTGGAGCATCTGGAATTTTTGGAGCAAATGATGAAGTGCTATTAGAAGAGAAAGGATTTATTGGAGCAGCCTTTGGTGCCGATACTGGAACACTTGGCTTCGGAGTCGGAGCATTCCAACTTTGAGTTTGTGGTGCTGGAGCCGCCTGTGGTGTTTGTACCGCTTGCGGTGCAAATGGATTTGCTGGTTGTGCAAATGAAGGCGCCACTGGAACACTTGGTTGTTGTGCTTGTGCCGCTTGTGGTGCGAATGGATTTACGGGAGCCACTTGTGGTGTTTGTGGAACCTGTGGTGCTTGTGCCGCTTGCGGTGCAAATGGATTTGCAGGTTGTACAAATGAAGGTGCCACCGGAACACTTGGTTGTGGGGCTTGTGCCGCTTGTGGTGCGAATGGATTTACGGGAGCCACTTGTGGGGCTTGTGCCGCTTGCGGTGCAAATGGATTTGCAGGTTGTACAAATGAAGGAGCCACCGGAACACTTGGTTGCGGTGCTTGCGATGCTTGCGAAACAAACGGATTTGCAGGTTGTGAACCCTGCGAAACAAATGGATTTATTGGTTTTGCAATTTGTTCTGGCTTAGGTTGAACAGGCTTTATTGGCTGAACAACTTCTGGCTTTGGTTTAACAACCTCCACCTTTGGCTTAACGACATCTGTTTTCGGCTGAACAACTTCTGCCTTTGGTTTAACAACTTCTGCCTTCGGCTGCACAGATTTTGGCTGTTCTTGGCTAGATCTCGCCTGTTCCTGCCTTGGTTTCTGTTGATCTCTCTTCGGCTGTTCCGTTCGAGAAGTTTGTTCTTGCCTTGGCCTTTGCGAATCTTGTCTTGGTTGTCTAGAACGCTCTTGCCTTGGTCTTTGTTGAGCCTGCCTTGGCTGATCTTGTTTTGGTTGATCTTGTTTTGTTTGATCTTGTTTCTGCCTTGGCTGTTGCTCTTTTGACCATTCTTTTGGCTCGCTCGAAACTTCCTTTTTCAAATTTTGCCTATTCTTTTCAGAATTGGATTTTTGAATATTCTGCCACATCTTACTGGCATAATTATTATGTTCTTTTTTTATTTGATCACCTTTGTTTTGAGCTTCCTTAGCCTTTTCAGGCTTCTGCTCTCCACTGAAAGATTGATCTCCTTGACCCTTTTGATCTGGCATTTCAATATAATTACATCGCAGTATTATACCACGAAAAGCCCTTCTTTCAAAGGGCTAAAGCATCAAAAATCAGCTTATTTTCTACATAAACCTGTATCCATTTCCTACCAAAATACCTCCCAAAAGCCCAGAAACAATGATAGAAATAACAACCGCTGCGACAATTGTGAGAATAGAATTCTCCTTTGTAAGCTTGTGATGTTCCATCAAAGCAAAATATGTAACATACAAAACCCAAGCAGACGCAGCCAAAGAAATTAACTGACTAAGACTTCCAAGCATATCAGCCAACCCCAAAACCATCAAAATAGACGGAATAATCGTTATCCACAAAGCTACTGACGCATAAGCCATTATTTTGAAAAATCCGACATGATCTTTCTGTCCATGGAATCCTTTTTCCGCTACATAACTAACCAAGAAAGCGGTTGCCGCAAAAGACAAAGCAGGAATCACTACTGGCCAAAGCAAATACCTTGAAAAAATTCCGCCAAATCCAGACGGAAAAGCGATCGCTGACAAAATCACATTCACTACCGCTGGCACAGCAATAAAGACAATCCCCCATTTCAAAGAATCTTTTCTTCTAGCAACATCAGCCATTTTCAGCTTATTTAGCTTCAAAACTTGGATAGCTTCTTTGACTTCATTCACAATAGACATATTTTTTAGATTAATAATAAAATATTGAATTAATAGACGTTTTTGCTCAATAACCCAACCACATCATCATAATATGGCTTAATAATGGTAGCTTTATTGGAATTATCCAAACAACCTGGAATATCAAAGATATTTTCTTTCAAGTCCAACCCCTTAACAGTTACTTTTACGACAGAAGCACCAACACAAGCCTCTTTCCCGCTATCAAACACCAAATCCTTATTCAAAATTTTCACAATTTCCTCAAATCTATCGAAAAATTCCCCACCAATTATGGCATTCCCCTTAAAATTATCGCCATCTGCAGGGACTTTCTTATATGGAAAACTAGAAGAATAATCCACCGCGACCGTCCGCAAAGTGTAATCAGGCTTAATATTCATAGTTCCCTCGGTATAATATTCAGGTGGCAAAGCTCCACTATTAACAGAAATCTTCATGCTCTCAATCTTGGGAGCATTTCCCCATGGCCAACTACACGCCGTCAGCATAAACAAAGCGATTCCCCCTACTAGAACAAAACCGAGCAACTTCTTCATATGCATACTGGTTAACCTGAATTTTATTGTAGCACAACTATCAAAAATTTAACTCCAGCCAAAAAAAACCTATAGACAGATTTGGAATGTCGTTCGTAATTACAATTATTTCTTGTCCTTCTTGGCAGGGGCAGCAGCAGCGGCAGCAGGCGCAGCGCCAGCAGCAGGGGTAGCACCTTCCGCAGTAGCCGCAACAGCAGCAACAACAGGAGCCTCAACCTTCTCCTCACGTGGACGAATAACTGTAGCAACTACTTCTTCACCGTGATTCAAAATAGTAATTCCCTTAGGAGCAACTATGTCTTTCACGAAGATATTAGTATGGAAATCGACCAAAGGTTCAAGAGAAACCTCAATCTCATGCACCAAATCCTTAGGCAAACATTTAACCTTAAATGAATGCATAGTAGTCAAAGTACCACTGTCATCCTTAACAGCTTTTGAAGTACCAACAAATTTTACTGGGATTTCTGTATGAATCTCCTGATCCATCTTGACGTTGATAAAGTCGATATGAGTAGCAAGGCTAGTCATTGGATCATACTGAACAGCATGAATAAGTACGTTCAAAGTCTCTTTTTCTCCTACTTTAAGCTCGATAATTGTGTTTCCACCTGCCAATTTATAGGCTTTTCTAAAAACCTGATAATTGACCTGTAGTTCTTGATTTTTGACACCTTTTCCGTAGAAAATTGCAGGAACAACTCCTGTAGGTAAAAGATCTTTAGCTTTTACTTTCGGGTCACGTACCTGTGCGTCCAATGTAATTTTATCCATAAAAATTGCCGTTCAATGATAATTAGCGGGCGCATTCTAGCCAAAATTACCATATGATGCAATAGATTTTTTCCGCCATTGAAGTCCCTTTCAACATATAGTAGAATCACTTCACAAAACTAACCAAAAAAATTATGTTCGATAAAGCAAAAAACCTCTACAAAATGCAGAAACAGGCTCGTGAAATCAAGAGCCAGCTCAAGAAAACTCACATCGAAGCTGAAAACGAAGGCGTTGTCGTCGTAATTTCCGGCGAACAAGAAGTTATAGAGATAAAAATCAGTGATGAAGCTATGGCAGACAAAAAAAGTTTGGAAAAGAATTTGGCGAGCTGTTTAAACAAAGCAGTCAAAAAATCTCAACAAATTGGCGCAGAATTAATGCAAAGCGTCATGGGACCAGATGGTCTAGCCGGACTCACTCAATAAACCAATAAAATGCTCCAAAAAAAATATCGATGGCTCTTGGCTTTCATAATCGCGCTTTTACTTTTTACCGTATTTAGTTATTTCAAATATCAAAAGAATGTGAATACTGCCGTCGATCCGAAAGACGACACCAAGATTTCCTTCACTATCAAAAAAGGTGAATCTGTAGACAAAATAGGCACAAATCTAATGGTCTCAAATCTCATTAATAGCGATTCCTCTTTTAGCACTTATGTTTCTTGGAATGGTTTCGATAAGAAAATTTTAGCAGGTCGTTTTTTCCTAAAAAAGAACATGACAACAAAAGAGATTGTTGTCGCTATTACTGACGCTAAAAATGCCGAATTTTTAATTACTATTCAAGAAGGGTTAACCATTCGTGACATCGATCAAAAACTTGTGGATTTAGAGCTGATAAAAGCAGGCGAATTCATGCAAGCTGTAAAAGATTTCAATGGCTGGCAATATTATCCATTCCTCGATCAGAAAACCTTAAGCCAGCTTAATTTACCTCTAGAAGGATATCTTTATCCAGATACGTACTTCCTCGATCCTTCTACTTTCAAGCCTCATAAGTTGATCTACCTAGCTTTGGATAATTTTGAAAACAAAACGGCCGAACTTCTTCCTCAACTCAAAAAACATTCCGTCCATCAAATCGTCACCATGGCCTCCATCATCGAAGATGAAGTTTATGGCACAGAGAACAGAAAAATCGTCTCAGGAATTCTCTGGAAAAGACTGGAAAGCAGCTGGCCCCTAGGCGCTGACGCCACTCTCCTTTATGGCAAAAACAATCACATTATCACCGCCGAAGACCTAAACACCGACTCTCCATACAACACTCGCAAAAACCAAGGACTTCCCCCAGGACCTATTTCCAGCCCAAGCATAAGTTCTATCGAAGCCGCCATGTTTCCAAAAGATAGTCCGTATTGGTTCTATCTGACAGACAAAGAAGGCAACGTCATCTACGCTTCCTCAAACGAAGAGCACAATCAAAACCGAGCTAAGTATCTATAGATTATTGAGCGGTAGCAGGCGCGCTCGCATTTGTGGTATTTGTCGTGTCAGCTGCTGGAGTCGCTGGCGCAACTGGCGTAGCTGGAGTTGCAGGAGCAGCCGCTTTTTCAGGGACATACTTCACCTTTACGGTAATTGATGGACCCATATCTCCATTTGCGCTAATAGCATAAACTTCATAAGTGTTATTTCCCTCTTTCATCAATCCATAATCCGCATTTGCAAAATAATTCCAAGTGGCATCACCTGCTTTGAATTTTGTTAATTTGTAACCATTTACAGATACTCCCGTTACACCGCCAGCAACACTTCCTGTCAAAGTAACAGGGTTTGCTTTTACCACATAATATCCATCCTTATCCAAAGTTGTCACCCCACCGACAGAAGTAATCGTTGGTTTTGGTAGAGTAGCTGTAACTTTTGTAGGAGTTACCGGAGTTGCCGTAAGTGATTTTGCAACATCGGTTGGTTTTGTTGTGTCTATAGAACCAACTGCACCAGTAGTTACTGGAATCACTGGACTAGTTGAAGTTGTCGCGTCTCCAGGCTTCATCTCCACTCCTTCAGGCAAAGTACCCTCAGGAGAAACAGGTGTCACTGTAGGCTCCATCGTAGCACTTCCATCAGCACCAACAGTCGTCCCTGTTGCCGGAACAATTACTTCTGGATTTGCTTTCACAAATTGATTTCCATTTACTGATTTTTCAAAAACAGTTGGAGTTTTGTCTTCTGCTGTATTCCAAAGATACCAAGGAGAAAGCTTGAATTCATCGCTTGCCGCAGTCAAAACACTTGGACTTTGGAAAGCCCAATACTTCTCAAAAGCCGCAGGACTAAACACAATTTCTTGACCTACTCCAATCTTTTCAGTCTCCACCACTTTCGTTCCATCTTTACTATAAACATTTGCCGAAACATCACTGGTATTCCCATTAAACACTCTCACAGCTTGTTCAGAATTATTCTCTACCTCGTAAATACTGCCTTGTTGAGAGGCTACTTCCAAATTCGTAGTCTTTACCTTCACGATAGTCGCTCCCGTATTCCTATATAATTTATTGAACCATACGTTCCCTTTCACAAGCGT
>CAINDQ010000118.1 GCA_903847465.1 uncultured Candidatus Peregrinibacteria bacterium | reverse complement strand
GAATTGAAAGTTCGACCAATGGCAAAAGTAGTGCCGTCTATGCCGACTTTATCCAGAGCGTCTGATAAAGACGTATTGCTTAGGACTGCTCCGCCGATCAAAGTGGTGTCGTTTAAATCTTTGCAAACTTGGCTCAAGGAAGGGCTGAGAGTGAGGTTGGATGTGCCACTGTTTTTGCGCAAATTATTGATGGTTGTGAATAAATCAGTTTTGAAATTTTCCAAATCTAAGGCGGTTGGCTCGGAGGTCGAGAATTCTTCGGTAACGTAGAGATAGCCATTTCTGGTGGATATGCCGAGTCCTACACGGGTCCAATCTTTTTGTAAGATATTCTCGCGATGGCTGGCGCTACGCATTAATCCGTTGTGAGCGAAAGCGATTGAAACATCTTTGGCGATGTTTTCGGAGACAGGAGTTTTGAGTCCGGCGCTTAAGCGTCTATCTTCAGGGGAATTATTGTTTTGGTCGTTATGAGAAAAATAATTGTTGGTCGTCATGTCTTTGGAATGGGCTTGGGCAAAATTATTTAGGGCGGTAGTTGTTTCCAATGGTTTCAGGTTTTGCTTTAGGCGTTCTTCGTTTATGTATCCCAAAAGTTCTTTGCGGGCGCTTTCGATTTCGAGGCTATTCTTGGCAAAATTGCGTTCGTGGGTGTCGAAAAAATCAGGGATTAGAGGAATTCCTGAACCGATATAAACTGGATGATTTACAATTGGTAGACCATCTTTGCTGTTTATTTCTACGACGTAGCGGCCTTTGGTTTTTGGAGTATAGGAGAAGGTATAATCTCCGCCTTTTTTGATAATGGATTTATTGTAGTAGGTTCCTTTTGGGCTGGTTGTGGCCAAATCGAAGGCGTCTACAAGTCCGTCCGGACGAATTGCATAAGCTTCAAGGGCGATGTCGGTGAGTGCTTTTCCAGAAAAGGAAATGGTTGATGGAAAGGTAAGGGTGTCAGGTGGTGTTGCGGAGATCTCGTTTTTGGAAATGGCGGAAAAGGTGTGTTCTACTGCCGCAAAATTTAAGGTACTACTCTTGGCGAAACTCGAAGATATGCTTAGTTCATTTATGCTGGTAAGTCTTGCCACTTCAATAAATAAGTTAATTCTTCCTGAAGAAAATCCTTGAAAATCTTTGTAATTTACAGGAATGGTTGAGGTGCTTTGGCGGGAAATATATGTGAGCTTTTTGTCGCCTTGGACGAAATTCAGCTTTTTTAGAGTAGGGAAACCAGCGCTTAATTTTACAAAGGTTTGATCGTTTTTATAGCTTATGCCAAGGGTGTTTATGTTCGGAGGAGGGAGGGCGCTTGTGTTTCCGGGAAGGCTGGATTCGACTTTGATGCTTATGGCTTTGCTGTCTCCTGTATCGCCAGGAACTAAGCCTAGTAAAAAGTTTCCAGGTTGGGAAAAGAAGACTGGAATGCTGAAGTTGTTGTCGATTATTTTTGATGAGAAAGTGGTGGAAACGCTTGCTCCTGGTTTTTGAATGACCGCAGTTACAAGGTTGTAATTTCCAGAAGTGATCTTTCCTTTAATGATATATACTTCGTTTTTGTAGAAAGTTTTTGGGAGGGTTTCTGAGAGTGTGATTTTGTCGTAATACGATATCGAATTTTGGCTTGTGGCCGCTGTTGCTTCGGGAACTAAGGTGAAGCTCAAAATCAGTGCTCCGACTATTATTTTTGTAAGGAATTTTTTCACTTGGGAAGTTTTAAATATGCTTATAGATTTTAGTGATTTTGGAGGGTTTTAGCAATTTATAAAAATTTTAAGAAAATTTTAGAATTGGGGAGTAGGGTTTTTGCATGAAGAAATTTTCGTTAGTACAGTTTTTTATTTGGTCTTTTTTGATTGGCGTTTTTGCTGTGACGAAAGGCATGGAAGGGGAGTTTGGGAATATTGTTTTTTTGAATATTGTGGTGGTTATTCTCACCAAAAAGTATTTTTTTAGTGGTGAAATGGGCGTGAAAATTGTTGTTGTGATAATTGGGATTTTATTTGGAATTTTTAGATTTGCGAGTGTCGTTTCCGATATGGGCGATATTTCTCAGGTTTCTGGGAATGCCAGTGTGCAGGGTTGTATTACCGAAGAAGCGGATATTCGAAATGATAGAATTCAGTATGTGCTAGCGGTAAAAGCGGTGAAGGAAGGTGCGGATTTCCAGCCAAGTGATGGTAAAGTTTTGTTGATGGCGCCAAAATATCCCGCCTATGAATATGGAGATTGCTTGGAGGTTAGCGGAGAAATTGCTGATGCCAAAAGTTCTGGAGAATTTGATTATGCCAAGTATCTCCAAAGATATGGGATTTCCAAAGTGATTTATCAGGGAAAGATAAAGTTGCTTGAGGATGGGGGTGGCAATTGGTTTTGGCAGGGGATTTATTCTTTTAAACAGTTCTTTGAAAAAAGATTGAGTGAGATTTTTGTGGAGCCATATGGAAGCTTTATGGATGGGCTGATTTTGGGGAGTAGAAGGGGGCTTCCAGATGATCTAGTTGCGAATTTCAAGACGACGGGATTGAGTCATATCATGGCTATTTCGGGATATAATATTACGATTGTGATGATGGCGATTGGGGGAATTTTTTGGTTTCTAGGAAAGAACGCGAAGGTGATTGTTTCGAGTGTTTGTGTGGTGCTTTTTGTGATACTGGTTGGGATGAGTGCGTCGGTGGTGCGGGCGGCGATTATGGGGATTATTGGCTTGTTTGCGCTAGGAACTGGGCGGCAATATTATGCGTTTTGGGGGCTAATGGTCGCGGTTTTTTTGATGAATGTGTGGAATCCTCGGGTCTTGGTTTACGATGTTGGGTTTCAGTTGTCCGCTTTGGCAACTCTTGGGCTGATATATGTTTCGCCAGTGGTGAAAAAATATTTGAATTTTTGTCCGGAGTTTTTGGGAATTAGAGAAACTGTGGTGATGAGTTTGTCGGCGCAGATTGCAGTTTTGCCGATTATGATTATGAATTTTGGGCAGGTGAGTTTGGTTTCTATTTTTGCGAATGTTTTTGTTTTGCCTTGGATTCCTTTTGCGATGTTGTTTGGATTTTTGGCTGTGGTGGTTAGTTTTTTGAGTATGCCATTAGGAAATATGATCGGATTCTTTGGATATCTGACGCTAAAAATTGTGATCTTTTTTGTGGAAGTTTTTGCGGGATTGCCCTTTGCGAGTGTGGAGATTTAGGCGGCTTCCCTGATTCTGGCATTGATTTTTTTGTCGACAAATCCGCGGGCTTTTCTTTTTGCGGCGATTGTTTGTTGCATGTCGAGGATGCCTTTTATTGGGCTTGCTCCTGCGGCTTTAGTTTCTACTCTAGCTTTTGCTCTTTCGGCCAATGTGTCAGTGATTTGATCTAGTTTTTTCTCATGGAGAGTCTTGGCTTCTACAGCGGTCAAGATTCTGCCTGTTCTGTCGGAGAATTGAGATAACAAACCTTCTTTGTGAGTTAGTCTGTCTTGGTTTCGATAAGTTTTTAATTTGGCGGCGTGTCTTTGTTCGTCTGTAAATCTAACTGTATCCAGTTTGATTTTTGTCATTTCTTCACCGGTACCTTGTTTGTTCAAAATGTGTTTGTCATCAGTTTGTTCGTAATAAGCTTCGGTCAATTCAGCTTCAATACTGTCGCCGGATGCTCTAGTCATGGATTCGTCTTTTGCTCTTTCTTGTCCCATTTTTTTCTTCTCATGACGTTCTTCACTTTGTTTTGCACCTTCAATATTTAAGTGAACGACTTGAGCTTCTTCCAAGTCTCTTTTTACTACTTCACCTTTGGATGATTCGACTAATTCTTCTTCAATTTGTTTCTCAAATTTGGTTTCGCCTTTGTTCTTACTGCCAAGTTCACGCATTTGTTTTGCGGCCATTTCGATCATGAACAAAATCTGTTTGTCGTCAGGATTCTTTTCATCGTAAAGCATGAGGAGTTTTAGAGCGGCTCTTGGATTGTCTTCGGACATATGTAAAATAGCGGCTGCTTCCACTTTGGATTTTTCCAATGGAGTTTCTTTGGTTTCTTTTTTGTCTGCTTTGTCGATGTCGGCGTTGCCTTCTTTTGCACGGATTTTTTCAGCCTTAAGTTTTTCTTTAGCGATTTCTTCTTTCAAAGCTTTGTGGGTCAAAGTTCTTTTTGACCAGCCTTCTTTGTCGTATTTATCCTGTTTTTTGTCGATTTCCTCGCCTTTCATTTTTGGTTTGAGGAGTTGAAGGGCAACCAAATCTTTCTTGAATTCATTGCGGCGTTTTGAGTAGGCGGCTAAGTTCCTATTTTCTCTTCCTTCCTGAGGAACTGGGCTTTTCAAGACGTCGTACATTTTTTCTAAAGCATGTACGTCTCCAGGCTTTTTGGTGTCAGGATTCTTGTAATTATTTGGATCTTTGAAAAGTTTTTGATATTTTTCAGCAGTCTTTTTGCTGATAACTTTTTCGCCCATTGCTTCGTTGATTTTTGCATCAGCGGCATCAAGCAATAACTTTTTGTGGAGTGTGTCTTTGTCAGTTGAAGTCTTTACCAATTCTTTCTGTCTTTTTAATTCACCCTGTTTCTGCATGAAATTCAAAGTCTGGAATTTCTCTAAAGCAAGGTGTAAACCCTTCACGTCGTCTTTGTAAATTCCTTGAAGTTGAGTCGCTAATTCGGCTTCGTTATCTACGAGTTCTTTCCATTGATCTACCAATTCTCCTCTTTCTTTGAGTCCGGTGTTCTTATAATAATCCATGTATAATTTCTTTGAAGACTGACTCATTTTGAGAATGCTTTTTCCCGAAACATTCATTTTGCTTTCCAAATGAGTGAAGCTGGTGGACTCTTTTCTGGCTATAGATTCAGCGGAATTCATTAGTTTGTTTTGGGCTTCCGGAGTATTTGCCTTCAGAGTTTCTTGCATGAGGGCTTTAATCGCTTCCGGAGAATAGAATCCGAGATCTTTGCGATGTTCCAAATGTTCCAACATTTTATCGGCATTTTTGCGGAATTGGGTTCTTTCACTTAAGCCTTCGCGTTCGAGATAAGCGTTGTCGGTTGGCTTGCCGAGATCAAATCTTTTGAATAGTTTTTCTAAGGCGTTGTATTCTTCTCTGCGCGGTGCTAAGCCGTTTTTGTCGGTGATATCTTTTCCTTCTAATCTTTTAATTTGTTCTTTTAAGTGGGCGATTGTTGGAGTCTTTTGTCTTTCTTGTTCGAACCAAGCTTTAAATCCTTCGAGTTGTTTACTGCCAATCAGATGCTTGTTGTCCTCACAAATTTTATTGAATTGAGCCTGAAGTTTTAGGAGTTCTGGATTCTCGGGATCTTGTTCTTCGTTTTCGGCGGCGGCGGTGTTTTTGTCGCGTTCCTTGTCTTGAGCCATTTTTCGGATTCTTTCGAGAATATCTTTGGTTCTTTGAGGACTTTTAGTTTTGTCTAATTCACGGTTGAAGTCTCCATATTCTTTTAAGTTGATAAGTGGGCCTCTGGTTTGAGTGCTTATCACCATTTGATTCAATTCACGATCAGCTTGTTCGCGAAAATTTCGTCTTTCTGAGGCGAGTTGATGGATGTCGACTTGTTTG
>CAINDQ010000117.1 GCA_903847465.1 uncultured Candidatus Peregrinibacteria bacterium | reverse complement strand
ATACATGGATTATAGAAACCAAGAAGTTATAGGCTCTTACAATTCAGAATATTTTAAAAGCGCTTTAGGAAAAGATTGGTGTATCGCGACAGAAGTCGATTATGCAGATGCAATTGCTCACGTTACTTCTCTTAGAAATCAGCTTGTTCTCATTACTATTATTATAGTCGCTTTGATTATTTTGGTTTCTCTTTACGCGTCTCGTTCAATCAGCAATTTCATTAAGAAGCCTATCAAGAATGCTGCTGAACAACTTTCAGATGCCGCTCGTGAATTGGATTCATCTTCTCAGCAAGTATCAGGAGGAGCACAGCAAATAGGGCTTACGGTCCAGCAGATTGCTCAGAATGCTCAGAACCAATCACGCCAAGCTGAAGAAACTTCCAAGTCAGCAGGTCAACTTTCAGCATCTATCAAGCAAGTAAGCGCAAGCGTAACAAATGTTTCTGCTCTAGCTACTAAGATTAATGGAAGAGCTCAAGAAGGTGGCAAAATTGCTGAAGAAGCTGATAAGAAGCTTGCAGCGATTAAAGATTCAATGCAAGTATCTTCAAAAATGGTGAAGGACTTAAGTGTAAAAAATAAAAAAATAGGTGAAATCACTGTCCTTATCACAGGTATCGCCGAGCAGACAAATCTCTTGGCTCTAAATGCCGCTATTGAGGCCGCTCGTGCCGGAGAACAAGGTCGTGGATTCGCGGTAGTAGCTGATGAAGTAAGAAAACTTGCTGAAGAATCAGCTAGCGCTGCAAAACAAATTGAACAATTGATTAAAGAAATTCTTAGCTCTAGTGACGAAGTAGATAAAGCTATGGATTCAAATAATGCCAATCTTACAGAAAGTGCTATCACAGTAAGCCAAGCTTTGGAAGCTTTGAAACTGATTCCTACTTCAATTCAAGAAATCAGTGCAAACCTAGAACAAGTAAGTGCCGCTACACAACAGCAAACAGCCAGTACAGAACAGATTATGAAGAATATTGAGCTGAACGCCGCTTCATCCGAAGAAGCCGCCGCAGCTACAGAAGAAGCTTCCGCCGCCGCAGAAGAACAGTCGGCAGCAATGCAACAGGTTGCCAAATCGGTTACTCAATTGACTGAACTTTCCGAAGGTTTATTGAGAATAGTAGGAGATACAGAATCTCAGAAACAAGAAGAATCTACTACGCCTGAAGTACAAGCTTTACACAGAGATTCTCTTCCTGAAAACCTTTCTATTCCAAAGACAACATCTATTGGTAGCAAAATGAACGAAATTGAAGCTCATCTTGCCAACGCCAAAAAAACCACAAAGAAATTTATTACTCGTCCGTCTAATACAAACTAAAAATATGGAAAATACCAAAGATAAAAAAACAGAAATTCAGACAGTTCAATACGTTGTTTTCAACATGGCGAACGAGGAATACGGAATCGAGATAACTGATTTGAAAGAAATTATCGAAGTTCCCGACATTACCTCCATCCCAAATGCACCGGATTTCATCAAAGGAATTACGGATTTAAGAGGAGAAATTGTCACCGTTATTGATCTGAAAAAAAGATTCAATCTTCACGAAACGGCAGTCTCGGAAGATGCAAAAAAGAGGATCCTTGTAATAAAAATCAATGACAGTACTTTTGGTCTTTTGGTAGATGATGTGAAAGAAATTTTGAAAGTTCCGGTAGATTCTGTTAAAAAAACGCCGGATCTTGTTACAACAAAAATTCATTCAGATTATCTCAAAGGAGTTAGCACTTTTAATGATCGCCTTATTCTTCTTTTGAATGTTTCAAAGATTTTGGATGAAGAAGATTTGCAAAAAATTAGCAAAATAAATAACAAATAAAAATATGGCAAAGATTCTAATAGTAGATGATTCCAATTTCATTAAAACTATAATGAAAAGTATCCTCGCCGAAGGCGGTTACACCGATGTAATCGAGGCTGAAAACGGCAAGGAGGCAATCCAAAAAACGGTTTCTGAATCGCCTGATTTGGTGCTTCTAGACATCGTTATGGGTGATATGGATGGTCTCGAAGTCCTAAAGCAAATTGGCACAAAAACAAAAGTTTGCATGGTTACTGCAATCGGCCAAGATGATACTGTCAAAAAAGCTACCGAAATGGGAGCTGTCGGCTACATCATGAAGCCTTTTGAAAAGAAAAACATCCTTGAGACAGTGAAAAAGCTTTTAGTTTAGAAAAACAAAAATTAAAAAACAAAAAAATTGAATTTAGAAAATAAAAAAATCAGAGTTCTAGTTGTAGATGATTCCATCTTCATGCAAAAAATCCTTTCGGATATTTTGAATGCGGATTCTCGTATTGAAGTTATAGATACTGCAAAGGATGGTCTCGAAGCTATCGTAAAAGCGCGTGATTTGACTCCAGATGTTATTACTCTGGATATTCATATGCCTGATTTGGACGGCAAAGATGCCCTAAAACGCATCATGTCTAAATACCCAACGGCTGTGGTTTTGGTGAGTGCTTATACTCAGGAAAACGCACCTGTCACTCTAGAATGTCTTGCTCTCGGGGCAGTGGATTTCGTGGCCAAGCCATCCGGAGAAGTTTCGACAGATATGGCGACAATGGGAAGTGTTTTGATTGAGAAAGTAGTGATGGCTTCAAAAGTAGACGTCAAAAAGAATCTCAGCTCTTCTCAAAATCAAGATATCGATCAATCTCTATTCAAAAACACAACATCAGGCAAAAAGATCGTAGTAATAGGCGCAAGTACTGGCGGCCCTGGGGTGATTGAAAATATCATTAGCCAATTAACTCCACCTTTAAATTTGCCAGTTGTTATTGCTCAGCATATGCCGGCGATGTTTACAAAAAGTTTTGCGGAAAGACTAAATAAGACTTCCAAAATTCCAGTGAAAGAAGCCTCTCTTGGAGAAGAAGTCTTGGCAAATCAAATTTATATT
>CAINDQ010000116.1 GCA_903847465.1 uncultured Candidatus Peregrinibacteria bacterium | reverse complement strand
TTTGTATACGAAGAGAAGTTCTTGGTTCTTTCCTTTTTTACCTTTTGTATCAATGAAATCGGAAACGCTCGTTCCGCGATTTTTGACACCTTGAGTGAGCGCTTTTTTGATTCCAAGGAATAAATTTTCGAGATCTTTTTTACTCAAATTTTCAAGGCGACTATTTGGAGTGATCACAGCGTAAAAACAGCTTTCGTCAGCGTAAATATTGCCGATACCGGTGATTTGAGATTGATCGAGGAGGAAGTTTTTCACTATGCCTTTTTTGCCTTTCACCAATTCCAAAAATCGCTTAAAAGTAAAACTCTTATCCAAAGGTTCCAGTCCCAATTTTGCGATCCCGGTTTCCTTCTCAAACTCGCTTTTCTTGTTCAACCAGATTCTCCCAAATTTTCTCATGTCGCAATAATGCAGAATGGTTTTGCCAAAGGTCATCCGCGCCCTTTCATATTTGAGATTTCCCTCCGCCGAAACCAGCAAACGCCCAGTCATTCTCAAATGCACCGTCACCACGTAGTCGTTATCAAAGAAAATGATGATAAATTTTCCACGTCGCTCTACCGAAGAGACTTTGCGCCCAAAAATCACCGCAAAATCCGCCACCTTTCCCACCACCGTATTCTTATTGAAAATTTCGATACCAGAAAACTTCGCCCCTTTCAAAACAGGCGCAAGATCCTTAACTATTGTCTCGACTTCTGGCAGTTCAGGCATAGAAGTTCAGAAATTATTGTTCGATAGTGCAATCGCCGTTTATTTTGCATTGGCAGCAAAGGCGATAGACAGAAGCATCCATTCCCATAACCGTGATAGTTTCTCTTTCTTTGTCTTCCATTGGGCTCACATTCGCTTGTCCTTCGACCACTTTGACCATGCACGTCCCACACATCCCATCTTCACAGCCATAGGCGACAGACCAATTATTTTCTTTTGTAACTTCCTTAAGCATTTTACCATCGGCAACCTCTGCACTTGCTCCAGTATTTTTGAATGTAACTTTTGGCATAAAATAATGTATTAAAATATTCTACCGCCACGTAATACTAGCATATTAAGATTCCCCCGAGGAGAGAATTTGTCTCTGGGTTGACAAGTTTTAAGACAATGTATTAGGATAGCCATCCATTATAAAAAAAATTCCCATGGCAGAAAAATCAGGACCATACAACGAGTTACCGGACGACTTTGAAGGTGAGCAGAAAAGACGCACTATATTCTCTTCTCCTGAGGACAAAATTGGATATGACGCCAGAGGTTTAATCATGCTTGCGAAAGATGAGCATAAAAAAGATGATGTGACAGTCGAAGAGGCCTTGGCTCTAGCAAAAAGAGGCAAAAGCAATCCTGATGGCGGAGACACGTTGGCGGTTATTGAAAAACTGAGAAGGGCTATTTCCATTGAGATACAAGGGGACCAATTATGTAACCAATTCATCAACAGGTTAGGACTACTTCAATCTGAGGCATTTAAGCTTAAAGAAATGATGAGTATGGAAAATTATCTCAGCGCGGTGGCTACGGCAAAAGAATTGGATCCGGAATGTAAAATTCCTACTTACGCACAAATTATCGAAACCTTGATCTCCACGAGTCCGGAAAAGCTTAAGAATGCTTGCGAAATGATGGAAAAACCAACGTTGCTGATCGTTTCTCCAAACAGTTTCGACGACAAGATTGCTGCAATGAATGCGCATAAATACTTCATAAGTGCAGACGGCAAATCTCAAGAAGATGCCTTCGTGAATAGAGACCATCATTCACCATTTAACGACATCCCAAAGGCAAAAAAGACAGTTGTAAGTATTACTGATGGAGCCGTTCATCCTTCACGACCAGTCGGATATTCCAGAGTACCGGGGGGCAAAAGAAATCAATTGGCCTCTAAATTTGCCGCGAGAGGTTTGAAGCATATTGGCGTAAATGAAATGGCAACTTTAATCCAAAAATCGTTAAGAGAAGCCGATCAAGCTAGGGATAACCGCCTCGTTGTAGATAACTGGGAAGATGGAATTGGAACCACCACGCTACTAGATCCAAAAAGTCTAGCCAAATCTACAGCCGTTGCCGTTGCGGATTTTTATTCTTCCGACCAGCATCAGGCTTGCTTTGACCACTTTCCTTCCAAAGAGTCTTTACCTCATCTCCGTGGCCGCGCCACCATGCAGTTGATGGAGTACTAAGCTATTCATTCATGGTTGACAAATTTAGTCCGACCTGTCAAAATAGTCATCCTTTGTAAATATTACATCATTACCACTTTTTCTATATGGCAGAACAACAGAAAGTATACAACGAACCACCAGCTGGCTTTGAAGGCGAAAACAGACGACGCACCGACTTTTCAGGTGATACGGATGAAGCTAGAGATGCAGAAAAATTAGCTTATGATGCCAAAGGTTTGATTGGCCTTGCTCAAGGTATATTTGGGGAAGAGAAGGTGACTGTTCAAAAGGCTTTGGAGCTTGCCACTCGTGGCCCAATTAACCCTGATGGCGGAGATACTGATGCAGTTATTGAAGGTTTGAGAAGAAGTATTGCCATTGAAATAAGAACTGAACCTGACTACAAACAGTTCATTGACGGTTTAGCCCTGTCTGAAACAAATAAAGCAAAAATTGCGGAAATGATGTGTAGGAAGAGTTATCAAAGTGCGGCAGCAACAGCGCGAGAAATGGATCCTACATGCAACATTCCGTCTCATAAACTAATCGTCCAAGAAATTATGGCTTTGAGTCCAGATAGACTCAGGGAGATTTGTGAAACTATGGAAAGACCAACTTTACTTATTGTTTCTCCTTGTGGTTTTGATCAGAAAATTCAAGCTATGAATTGGAACATGCCTTACACTAGAGGGGATGGTAGAAATCAGACTGAGGCATTTGTCGACAGTGCTAAGGATTCTCCATTTGAGAATGTTCCTGAATCTGAAAAAACAATTATTAGCATTACAGACGGAGTTCCTCATCCAAAGCAATTAACAGGAGTTTCAGCTGAGATAGGAGAGAGAAGAGATTATTTGACTCAGCAATTTGCCGCGCAAAACATGAGACATATCAGTGTAGGTGAGATGGCTACTCTGTTGCAAAAATCATTAAGAGAAACAGAAGGAGGTAAAAAAAACAAACGCATTGTTGATAACTATGCCGTTAAGCCTTCGACTATCACCTTTTTGGATCCAAACAGTTTGAGGGAATCGGCATTTGTGGCATATGCCTATTTCTCTGCCCGCAAGTGTCAGGTGAAATTTAACAGCCAAGATCCAAAGTTTGTAAGCGACAGTCTCCGTGGCCGCGCCACAATGCAGTTGATGGAATACTAAGCCTCAGCCCCTTGCGCATTCTCGCCCACAGTCTATACTCTACATCGTAGGGCCCATTAACTTTCCGTATGCCAAAAAAAGGAAAAGTCATTGTTGGAATGTCTGGAGGAGTCGATTCTTCCATGGCCATGTATCTGTTGAAGGAACAGGGCTATGAGCCGATCGGCGTCTCGCTGAAGTATGAGGTTTGGGATGACCCGGCCAATACTTTGAAGGAAAATGTTTGTTGTAGTGACGAATCTTTTCGCATAGCCGCCCACGTTTGCGAGCTTATGGGCGCGGAGCACCACATTCTGGATGTTAGTAAGAAATTTAGAAAGGAAATTGTGGAATATTTTAAGTCTGAATTGAAAGCGAAGCGCACGCCAAATCCTTGCGTGATGTGTAATCGTGTTTTGAAATTTAAAGAACTTATCGACTTCGCGGACAAAATGAAAGTGCCATTCGTAGCCACCGGCCATTACGCAAAAGTCGAAAAGGTAGGCGGGAAATTTGCCTTGCTGAAGTCAAAAGATCCATACAAGGACCAGACCTATTCTCTCTCATTTTTGAAGAAAGAATGGCTGTCGAAAATTCTTTTCCCACTTGGTGACTATACGAAAGAAAGAATTTATGAGATGACGAATAAAGCCGGTTTGAGTTTCTATTTGTATCGCAAACAGAGCCAAGATTTTTGTTATGTCAGC
>CAINDQ010000115.1 GCA_903847465.1 uncultured Candidatus Peregrinibacteria bacterium | reverse complement strand
AATCGGTCCGATCAGTGGCAAAGCCAAAATTAAACGATGAGTGAAAGGTTTTACAAAATTTAATCTGGTAATAATTGTCAGTGCCAAAATTCCGCCAAGCACTCCTACCGCAAGTTCTTTTCCATAGACGGAAGTGATTCTTGCCACATACAGAAGCACTTTTGTAGAGGTCGGCAAATCGGTAGTGAAAGCCTCAAATAGAGGCAAAATCTTTGGAAGAACAAAAATCGAAACTGAAAAACCAAGTCCCAAAACTGCAATCAAAATCAACATCGGATACATCATTGCAGATTTTATTTTCTGTCTAAGTTCATAAGATTTTTTCTGTTCATTAGCGAGCTGATTTAGGCCTTCTTCCACCGTTCCTGACGCTTCACCAATCTTCACTAAATTCGTATAAATTGGCGAGAAATCATCAGGGAATTTTTTCAAAGCTTCATAAAAAGAATCGCCGGACTTCACACTTTCTAGAATTTTTTTGACGATACTTTTCATTGCGCCTTTGCTTTGATCCCAAATCATTTCAAGGGCTTCAACCAAAGTGATGCCGCTTTTAAGGCTTATCGCAATGTATTTCGTAAAGAGGAGAATATCTGTAAATCTTGTCCTTTGCATGGGATTTTTTTATTATGATTTAACAACTCTCAAAATTTCTTCCAAAGTGGTTACGCCATTTACCATCTTTCCGACGGCATCATCAAACATAGTCGTCATGCCTTTTTTGATCGCCAATTCTTTGATTTTATCGGCATCGGCATTGTTGGTAATCAAGGCGCGAACGTCTTTGTCTATTTCCAAAATTTCAAATACTCCGATACGTCCAAGGTATCCTGTGTTCTTGCAAACTTGGCATCCTTTACCGTGATATGTGGTGATCGCCGTTTTGCCTTTGGCAATTTTTTTCAGCAAATCATCAGGAATTCTACCTTTTATTTCGCTAATTTTTGTCTGAGAACTTTGGATACAATTTGAACAAATTCTTCTAACCAATCTTTGAGCGATGACCACGTTTACTGTCGAAGAAATCAAGAATGGTTCGATGCCCATATCAAGCAAACGAGGCAAAGTTGTGGCCGCGTCATTTGTATGGAGAGTAGATAAAACCAAATGTCCAGTCATGGCTGAATTCACAGCAATTCCGGCTGTTTCTTCATCACGGATTTCACCCACCATGATGATGTTTGGATCTTGTCTCACGATAGATCTTAGGCCTGACGCAAAGGTCAAATCGGCTTTTGGATTCACCTGAATCTGGGAAATTCCGTTGATGTTGTATTCCACTGGATCTTCGATCGTGGCGATATTTACTTCGGATTTATTTAGGATTTTTAAAATAGAATAAAGCGTTGTGGTTTTTCCAGAACCGGTCGGTCCTGTCACAAGCATCATGCCCCAAGGTTTCTTGATACTGTTTGAAATTTTATTGTAACCATCTTCGGCAAGACCTAAATCTTCCAAAGTTAATTGACGAGCATTTTCTGACAAAAGACGCAGAACCGCATTCTCGCCTTTGGTTGTTGGAACGATGGAAACACGAATGTCGACAGGGCTTTTATCAAAGACGTATCTGATTTTTCCGTCTTGAGGAACTTGATGTTCGTCAGTGCGAAGACGTGACATAACTTTGATTCTGGTAACGATGGAATCATGAAGAGTTTTTGGAATGTCGGTGATGTCATGCATCACGCCATCTATTCTGAATCGGACAGTTAAGCTTTCTTCTTGTGGCTCGATGTGAATATCAGAAGCCTTTTTTTCGTAACCCTGATTGAGTAAAAGATCAACGATTTTTACGATCGCTGAGTCATTGGAATCTTCGATATTTACGTCTTGGGCATAGGCTTTAATTAACTTTTCAAATTCACCTTCGAGGTCTTCTTCATAATTGAAAAGTTGAGTATGAATGTCCGCTTCCGTAGCATAAAAAGCGAGAATTTCTGCACCCATTCTTTTTTTCAGAAGATGGATCAGTTGGGTGTCGTTTGGGTTTGTCATTGCGACTTTGATGCCCTTGTCTGTTTTCTCGAGAGCAAAAACTTTTTGATTTTCAGCTACCGCTTTTGGAATAAGGCGGAAGATCTTTGGATCGATTTCTTCTTTCTTCAAATTAATGAATTTCCAGCCGTTTAAATCCGCAGTTATTTGCCCAAGCTCAGAATCTTTTAGAATATTTTCTTCTAAAAGAATTTCTTCGATTGGCTTTTTGGAATTCTTGGCTTGGATAAGAAGTTGATCGAGTTTTTTTTGTTCGATAAACTTTCCTTGGACAAGGAAATCTAAAAGCTTTTTATT
>CAINDQ010000114.1 GCA_903847465.1 uncultured Candidatus Peregrinibacteria bacterium | reverse complement strand
GCAATCAATTTTACGGAAAGACATAGACTTTGAAGTTCTTTTACAAGAACGTTGAAAGATTCTGGAACTTTTGGTTTCTTGATTGGTTCGCCTTTTACGATTGATTCATAAGCTTTTGATCTTCCGTATACATCATCGGACTTGATCGTAAGCATTTCCTGAAGAACGTGAGCGGCTCCGTATGCCTCGAGCGCCCACACCTCCATTTCTCCGAACCTTTGTCCACCATGTTGAGCTTTACCTCCAAGTGGCTGTTGAGTAACAAGAGAATAAGGTCCGACAGATCTGGCATGAATTTTATCTTCAACCAAGTGATTTAGTTTCATCATGTAAGCAATACCAACAGTGACTCTTCGGTCGAAGGCTTCACCGCTTTTGCCATCATATAGAACGGTTTTTCCATCTTCTGGAAGACCGGCTTTCTTTAATTGATTGGTAATTTCTAGAGTTGGAACTCCGTTTAACGCTGGAGTAGCAACTTTGAAACCTTGTTTTCTAGCAGCCCATCCTAGATGTGTCTCGAGGATCTGACCGATATTCATACGAGAAGTTACACCGAGTGGGTTTAGAACTAGGTCGACAGAAGTTCCATCTGGCAAGAATGGCATGTCTTCTTCTGGAACGATGATAGACACGACACCCTTATTTCCATGACGTCCAGCCATCTTATCTCCGATAGAGATTTTTCTAGTCTGAGCAACGTCCACTTTAATCTGTTTCAAAACTCCAGTGGTCAATTCATCGCCAGCTTCTTTTGTGAACAATTGAATGCCAACGATTTTTCCACCTTCACCTCCAGGAAGACGTAGGGAAGTGTCTTTCACATCTCTAGCTTTGTCTCCGAAGATCGCGCGAAGAAGTCTTTCTTCTGCGGTTAATTCAGTTTCTCCCTTTGGAGTAATTTTTCCAACAAGGATGTCTCCTTCATGAACGGTGGCACCGATTCTAACGATACCATCTTCATCAAGATCCTTTAATTTATTCTCTCCAACGTTTGGAATATCTCTAGTAATAATTTCAGGTCCTAGTTTTGTTTCACGAACGTCTACGGTAAATGTTTCGATATGAATTGAATCATAGAAACCTCTTCTTACCATTTTCTCAGAAATGATAACGGCGTCCTCAAAGTTGTAACCTTCCCAAGAGATGTAAGCCACCAAAGCGTTTTGGCCAAGAGCTAATTCACCATTGTCGATAGCCGAACCATCCGCTAGTACTTCACCTTTTCTAACCTTGTCTCCTTTTGTAACTCTTGCTCTTTGATGATTACATGTACCTTGATTTGATCTTTCGTAAGTCTGAAGTTCGTAAGTAACTTTTCGACCATTGTCGTAAATAACTGTAATAATGTCTGCGTCTACATAGGCAATTGTTCCGTCTCTTTCAGCGAGGACAACTTGTCCTGAACTCTTTGCGGCCAAGTCCTCAATACCTGTGCCAACAACCGGAGCTTCTGGAGAAACCAATGGAACAGCTTGACGTTGCATGTTACTACCCATGGATGCACGAGTATTATCATCATGTTCCAAGAACGGAATCATCGCTGTCGTAATGGAGATGATTTGTTTTGGAGAAATGTCAATATGGGTAACGTCGTTTACGTGAGCTAGAAGCGGTTCGCCGTCTTTTCTTGAAGAAAGACGCGTGCTTGTAAATTGACCTAATTCGTCAATTTCTGAGTTCGCTTGAGCGATGATGAGTGGACGTTCTGCGTCAGCATCATAGTAGGCGATTTTGTCTGTAATATAAGACCTAACTGTAATTTCTTTTAAGTCTGTCTTAGCAATTTCCTTTGCTGCTTTTTCATCAACTGTGTCTCCAGCCTTTACGATGACACGGCCACGAGATTCCACAGTTTCTCTAACGATTCTACCAACCAAATTTTTATCCGTAGAGATTACATCGGAAACTTCTCTATAAGGAGTTTCGATGAATCCGTATTCATTGATTTTTGCATAAGTAGCCAAATGCACAACGAGACCGATATTTGGTCCCTCAGGTGTAGAGATAGGACAGATTCTTCCATAGTGAGATGTATGCACATCACGAACATCAAACGATGCTCTTTCACGAGAAAGACCTCCAGGACCCATCGCAGAAAGTCTTCTTTTATGCTCAAGTTCGGCCAAAGGATTAGTTTGATCCATGAACTGTGACAATTGAGAAGATGCGTAGAATTCTCTTAGGGCTGCGGTAATTGGTCTTGAGTTTACAAGTTGAGTAGGAGTAACAGTTTCAAGATCCATAACAGTCATTCTATCTTTTGCGATTCTATCTGTACGCAATAAACCTACACGGAATTTATTTTGAACCAATTCTCCAACGGCACGGATTCTTCTATTTGATAAGTGATCGATATCATCTGGAGCAAGTTCTCCATTATTCAATCTGATCATATGTTTCAAAATCTGAACTAAATCCTGCACCTGGAAAGTGTGGAATTTTTTCTTGTTTGGGGTGTCTAGGCCAAATCTCTTGTTCAATTTATATCTGGCTACTGGACCCATGTCATATTTTCTGTAATCAAAGAACATGGAATTGATCAATCCCTTAGCGTTTTCTGGAGTAGCTAGGTCACCAGGGCGAATCTTTTTGTAGATGTTTTGGTAAGCATCTTCTGCCGTCTTTGCAGAATCTTTTTCAAGAGTATTAAGGATATAATCGTGTTCAACATCCTTTATAACGTCCTTGAATAAGTCGAGGATTTCTTGATCTGTTTTGTATCCGAATACACGAAGTAGGGAAGTGATTGGGATTTTTCTTTTGCGGTCGATTTTCACGGTAACTACGCCTTTTTTGTCGGTTTCAATTTCCAACCAAGCGCCACGTTTTGGAATAATTTTTGCAGAGTGAGTTCCTGGAGTTGCAGCATTCTTTGAGAAGAAAACACCAGGTGAACGAACGATTTGAGAAACGACAACTCTTTCAATGCCGTTTACGATAAAGGTTCCACGATTAGTCATCAATGGAACGTTTCCAAGGAATACATCTTGTTCCTTGATTTCACCTGTCTCCTTGTTGATTAACTGAACATGCACCTTTAAAGGAGCTTCGTATGTAAGGTTCTTGTTTTTTGCGGTTTCAGCGTCGTATTTTATTTCTCCGAGAGAATGATCAAGGAAATGTAATTCGAGCTTTTTGCCTGAGAAGTCCTGAATAGGAGTGATCTCATCTAGTAGTTCACGAACACCTTCTGTCAAAAACCATTTATAAGAATTGATCTGAACTTCAATCAATCCAGGGATGGCAACTTTTTGATCGATTTGATGTGTGAAAAATTTTCTCTCAGTCTTTAATAGAACTGGGTTCTGATGAGAAGTAAGCTCTGAAGGCTTGATCAAGTTTTGGTCTTTCTTTACAGTCTTTTCAGCGATAAGGCGTACTCTTTTTACTGGTTTCTTCTCTTCTTTTTTCTCTTCGATTTTTACCAATTTTCTAATCACAATTCTTTTTCCTGTAAAAGCTTTTTCTTCGATTTTCTCGATTTTCTTTTCTGCTTTCGCTGGCGCTTTTTTTGCGACTTTTGCCGCTGGTTTCTTCGCGATCTTTTTCTCTACCTTCTTTGCTGGTTTCTTTACTGCAGCCTTTTTAGGTGCAACCTTAGCGGCCTTTTTTACGGGCTTAGCCTTTGGTTTGGCAACTTTCTTAGGAGCTGCTTTTTTAACAACCTTGGTAGGTTTCTTTGCAGCTGGTTTAGAAGGCTTCTTGGAAGGTTTTTTATTAACTTTTTTAGCTTTAGCCATATTGAAATTAAGTCAAGGAATTGTATGTGGCCGCCTATACAAAATTGATTATACAAGCAGTCGTTTATGCACTATCTTCCTTAACTCAATCGAGATGATAGCTACCTGATTTTACTTATATTGACTTTTAGAGCAAGTTTTTATGGAATATATTTGAAAGTTAGCTTGACGGGGTTTGGGTTATGTTGCGAGGTGTCATTTCTCAAATTTGGTTGTTTTTTTGAAAATAGTGTGGTTTAATGGGTTTGCTATGCACAAATTAGTCATCTCACAATTACGTCGCCGCGAAAAAACGAAGCTTCAAAAGTTTCGCCGTTAGGCGTACATAAAAATAACTTTGTGAGGCTTCGTAACAACACGAGGCCCTTTTTTTTGTATAATTTAAATTTAAAAACATGACTAAGCATATAACCAAAATTACTGATCTAGATAAGGAAGAAATCCTCAAGATCTTGAGTGATGCTCACCAACTTAATGAGCAGTATATTTGTACCGGTTGGAATACTGAATATTTCAAAAACAAAACTCTTGCGATGATTTTCGAGAAGCCTTCCCTGCGAACTAGAGTGGCTTTCGAGGTAGCGGCTAATCATCTTGGTGGACATGCAATTTACCTCACCAGTACCGATATTTTGGCTAGTGGGGGAAATATGCAGGGAAGGGAGTCGATTCCTGATATTGCCAAGAATTTGGAAAATTTTACGGATGTGATTATGGCGAGAGTTTTTTCCAATGAAACGATTGAAACTTTGGCAAAAAATTCCAAAGTTCCGGTCATAAATAGTCTTTGCGATTTACATCATCCGACGCAGACGTTGGCGGATCTTTATACTATTTCGCATTTGTATAACGGATTTCCGGAGAACCTGAAAGTGGCTTATGTAGGAGATGGATGCAATACGGTCAATTCTTTATTTCTGGCGTGCGATATTCTAGGAATCAATATTGAAATTGCAACGCCGGTTGGTTACGAAATGCCAGAAAAAATAATAAAATCAGCAAAGAATGGGAATTTCAAAATCGAGAACGATCCAAAACTTGCGGTAAAGAATGCCGATATTATTTATACGGATACTTGGATTTCGATGGGATTGGAAAAAGAATTCGAAAAAAGATTGCATGATTTTCAAGGTTATCAGGTGAATAAAGAGCTTCTTTCTCACGCAAAATCGAGTGTGCACGTGATGCATTGTTTGCCTGCACATAGAGGAGAAGAAATCACTGATGACGTGATTGATGGAAAGAATTCCGTGGTCTTTGCTCAGGCGCAGGCGAGACTACCGATTGCGAAGGCGCTTTTAAAATTTCTAATGTCTTAAAGATATATTTTTAATTAATAAAATTTTATTACTATGAAGACTCAATACACAAAAATTACCTCTTATGAGGCCAAAAAAGGAGAATTTGATAAGGTGCTTTTACTTTACTCTGGAGGACTTGATACTTCAGTGATGATTAAGTGGTTGCAGGATAATTATGAGGTGGATGTTTATGCGGTTACTTTAAATATTGGTCAGATCGATGATAATTTGGAAAAGGTGAAAGAAAAAGCGCTCAAGCTTGGGGCGAAAAAAGCGATTATTATTGATGCGCAGGAGGAATTTGCCAATGAATATTTGACCAAAGCGATTTGTGCAAATGCAGATTATCAAGGTGGTTATCATTTATTTTGTCCGCTTGGCAGGGCGATTATTTCCAAAAAAATTGTGGAGGTAGCTCATCAGGAAGGTATCAATGTAATAGCACATGGATGCACTGGAAAAGGAAATGATCAAGTGAGGTTTGATTCGTATATCACGACGCTTGATCCAAATATAAAAATCGTGGCGCCAGTGAGGGAATGGTCGATGGGCAGGAGTGAAGAAATCGAATATGCGAAGAAGCATAATATCCCTTTAAGCAGCCATAATCCGATTTATTCTTATGATGAAAATTTGTGGGGATGTTCGGCCGAAGGAGGAGAAATAGAAGATGTGACAAAAGTACCGAAACTGGAAAATATTCTGATCATGAGTCAGATGGTTGAGAAGGTTACTAGTGGTCCTACGGATCTCACGATTGAGTTCGAAAAGGGATTGCCAGTGGCCTTGAATGGGCAGAAATTGGATTTGGTAAATTTGATAAAATCTTTATTCAAGCTTGGTTCTGCACATGGAATCGGAACGAAAATTTTCGTGGAAGATAGGATTGTTGGGCTGAAGGTGAGGGGTGTTTATGAACAGCCTGCTGCGGAAATTTTGATCAATGCCCATAAAGAGCTCGAAAAACTTGTTTCAACAAAAGAGGAAAATGAATTCAAAACTGCTGTTGATAATAAGTGGGCAAATTTATGTTATTGCGCAAAATGGTATGAGCCGTTGATGAAAAATCTGAACGCTTTTATTTCCAAACAAAATGAAAAGGTGACGGGGACTGTTCATGTAAAACTTTTCAAAGGAAATGTTTTTGTGACGGCGATCGAGTCGAAATATTCGCTTGTAAACAGTAATATGGCGAGCTTCGACAATGGCTTGAGCTTCAATCAAAATGTGTCTGCTGGATTTATTGAGCTTTATGGCTTACAGCAGAAAATGGCGTACATGGTGGGGAAGGAGTAGGGGAAATTGAGAATAATGAACAAAGCCGCTTTGCAAAACTGCGAGGCGGTTTTTTGTTTATTTCAAGGCTTGAATCGGATTTGTATTGGAAGCTTTTATAGCGGGGATTAGCGCTGCTATGATTGTGAGCAAGGTGCCAAAAATTAAGGTGGAGAGGATGAGGGTTGGCGTTGCTAGGAATAAATTTGGAGGAGTGGAGACGAGGCTTGAGAGTTGATCCAAGCCGATTTTATTCAAAACTAAACTGGCGATGATTCCGATGATTATTCCAGCGATGCTGCCGCAAATACCAATGATTCCTGCCTCGATCAAAATGATTTGGCGGATGTGAGATTTGGTTGCGCCGACTGCGCGCAGTAGGCCGATTTCTTTTTTTCTTTCTTCAGCAATGGCGAGAAATGTTGCAATAATGGCGATGGCTGAAAGTAATAAAATTATTCCACTAATGATGCCGATGGCGATGGATAAATAGTTTAGTTTTGCTTCGACATCTTTTAGATTTTTTTGGAAATAAGCGGTTGAGTATCCGAGTTTTTCAATTTGTTTTGCCACTTCTTCTGTCTTTGATGCATCGCTTGTCTCTGCGAAAATTTCGGTTATTTTGGAGACTGGGTCGTTGGTCAATTCTTGATTTAATCTTTCAACTAAAGAATAGGGGACTGTTGCTCCAACGAGATTTACGTTGTCAGAAAATCCAACTACTTCGAGAGTTATTTCAGTTTTCTTTTCATTTAGTGATGGAAAGAAAGTGGAATAGTTTGGATAAAGTTTTAGTTGTTTACCGATGAGAGTTTTTTCTGACAATAAAGGTAATCCTTGAGGAGAAGCTACGGCGAAATTATAAATATCTAAAAGTCTTTTTGGAATGATTGCGGGGTATGGTTCTTTTGCGGATTGCCAGAGATCGCATTTTTCTTGGGTCTTGCAGGAAGGAATAGAATTCTTGATAAATCCTTTATCTAAGCCAAAAAGCATGGTGTCTGTGATCATGGAAAATCCAAAAACACCGGCTTCAATGGAGGCTAAACTATTGAATTGAATTTCTGGATAAATGTTTTTGATGCCATCGATTTGTTTTAATTGGTCGAGAGTTTTATTTGTGAGTTTGCCTTCATCAGATTGAGCAAGTAGGGAAATAATACCTGTCTTCTGAGTATTTGGATGAATGGT
Organism: uncultured Candidatus Peregrinibacteria bacterium; assembly: GCA_903847465.1. Lineage (GTDB taxonomy): Bacteria > Patescibacteriota > Gracilibacteria > UBA1369 > LOWO2-01-FULL-3 > CAINDQ01. The sequence goes on along the minus strand of CAINDQ010000114.1, from coordinate 2,919 downwards.
GATTTGAGTCAGCGGATTGTTTTCTTGAAGTTGAGAGAAAGTGGCGTTTTGAATTCCATTACTCAAACTTAAGAAAACCAATAACGCTGCGGTACCAATCATGATGGCAAAACCAGCAAGTAAATTGCGGAATTTTTTATCAGAAATGTTTTGTAAGGAAAGTTTTAAGAGCATAATTTTCCGTCTTCAATTTTAATAATTCTGTTGGCGCTATTTGCGATGTTTTCATCGTGAGTAGCAACTACGAGAGTGACTTTATGGTCTTTGTGTAGCCTTTTTAATAAGGTGATAATTTTTTCTCCGGTTTTGGAATCAAGGTTGCCGGTTGGTTCATCGGCGAGAATAATTGTTGGACTATTTATAAGTGCTCTGGCGATTGCCACTCTTTGTTTTTGTCCTCCGGATAATTCATTCACAGAAGAATTTGTTTTACCAAGAAGATCGACTTCGTGAATCAATTTGTCGGCGAGTGTTGGATCTTTTTCATCGTTGTTAAAATAAGTGGGAAGCAGAATGTTTTCTTTTACGGTCAAAGAAGGCTCGAGATAAAATTCTTGGAAAATAATACCGATATTTTTATTTCGATATTCGGAAAGTTGACGATCTTTGTAAAGACTGATGTCTTTGTTATTCACAAAAACGGATCCTTTGCTTGGATTGTCGAGGCCGCCGATGATATTTAATAAAGTGGACTTCCCTGAGCCGGAAGGTCCCGTGATAGCCACAAATTCACCTTCTTCAATTTCAAGGTTTACACCGATTAAGGCAAAATTTTCGGATTTGCCAGAAACAAACTTTTTGGAGACGTCCTTGATTTTGATCATCTTTCTTTTGAAGGATTAACCTTGATCTTCGACTTTTTTGTCGTCTTCTTTTACGACTACTTCCACTTTTGTGTAGTATTTGTCGTAATATTTTTTGATATCCTTCAAAGATTCTATCACTTTTTCGTCCGTTCCAACATGTAAATATTTTGGAAGAACTTTGATGGAAATTGCGCCTGGATAGCGATCTTCCTTCAGTTTTGTGAGGAAGCTTTCTATAGGCAAAATTCCTTCTTGAGGAGGAGCATATTTTTTTCCGTGATAGATGTTTGATAAGTGAACGTGAACTAAGAATTTTTTGAATAAGGCGTATGTTCTCATAATATCTTTTCTACCTTCGCCAACTCTAGTTGTATCCAAAGAAACGTGTTTAAATCGGCGTAATTCGTCAGTGTTTGACATTGTATGAAGAGGAATAAAGCCCAAAAATGTTTCTGCTGGGGCATTTTCCAAAGCAATAGAAATAAATTCTTTTTCACGAAGTCTTGGAACTTCGGCTTTCAACCAACTTGCCATTTTGAAATCAAGAATTTTTGGTGGTTGAAGGATTACAATTTTTGCGCCAACTTCTTTGGCGGTTTCAACGAGGGTTTTTACGCGATCTGTCTTTAATTGCATTGGTGCTGAGATAGCATGAATAGGCAATCCGTACTCTTCTGAAAGCTTTTTCAGATAAGCACCGTTGTAAGTATCAAACGAACCTAGGTCTACAGTGATATCGATTCCATCGTATCCTGCGGCTTTGGTAAGTTCAAAAATGCGGTTCAAACCGTATCCCTTGAGAGAGTCTGTTGAAAGTATGATCATAATTTTTTGTTTTATACTATGACATATTCTAGCACAAAAAGGCACGGATTGGCAATAAGCTCTATCTCTTAATTACCTTTAGCTTTCCCATGTATGGGCGAAGAACTTCCGGAACAGTGACACTTCCGTCGGCGTTTTGGTAGTTTTCAATGATGGCGACAAGTGTTCTTGCTACGGCTACGGCGGTGCCATTTAGGGTGTGGATGTATTCGTTTTGGCCATTTTCAGCCTTGTAACGAATTTTTGAACGGCGTGCTTGAAATTCTGTGCAGTTTGAGCAAGAAGTGAGCTCTCTAAATTTGTTTTGGCTTGGAATCCAAACTTCGAGGTCGTATTTTTTTGTTGCTGGAGCGCCTAAATCGCCTGAGCAGATATTTATAACTTGATAATGGAATCCTAAATCTTGCATGATTTCTTCTTCAATTCCACGGATCATGTCATGTTCTTCTAGAGATTTATCCGGGTGGCAGAAGCTATACATCTCGATTTTGTCGAATTGATGAACGCGGATAATTCCAGCGGTATCTTTTCCATAAGAGCCTGCTTCACGGCGGAAACAGGTAGAAAAACCACAATATCTGATTGGTAATTTTTTCTCTTCGAGGATTTCTGAGGCGTGAAGCATTGTGAGTGGAACTTCGGAAGTGCCGACAAGATATAGATTATCTTCGCCTGGATTTACGGAATAAATTTCGTTTTTATCTGCAGGAAAAAATCCTGTGGCATACATCGCTTCTTCTTTTACCAAAACTGGCGGAATCACAGGAGAAAAGCCTTTTGCCAAGAGTTTGTGAATGACGTGTTGAACCAAGGCGAATTCAAGCAACACTGCTTCGTTTTTCAAATAATAGAATCTAGCGCCTGAGGCGCGAGTGCCTCTTTCGATATCAATGATGTCGAGATTTTTGCCGATGATGGCGTGATCTTTTGGTTCGAAATCAAACTCCGGTTTTTTGCCGTAAGTTTTGATGACAACGTTTTCAGTTTCATCTTTTCCGATTGGAGTTGTGTCAGAAATTGGGTTTGGAACGAATAAGGCCAATTCGTCGATTTCCTTTTCCAGAGGCTCTATTTCAGGTTCCATTTCCTTGATGGTTTCCTTCACTTCTTTCATTTCTGCAAGAAGTTTTTCTTTGTCGGGAGAAGTTGGAATTAGTTTGGAAACTTCATTTTGTTTGGCGCGAAGATGTTCTAGTTTTACTAATTTATCTCTGCGAAGATTATAGAGTTCTACGATTTTATCGATGTCGACTTTGATATTTTTGCTTTTTGCTCCCGCTTTTACTTT
>CAINDQ010000113.1 GCA_903847465.1 uncultured Candidatus Peregrinibacteria bacterium | reverse complement strand
TCAATGATGATGGCGACGACGAGATGAAAAAGGGAAACGTTGTGACTAAAATTGGAAGTTTTCTTAGAAAAAGCCGTATCGATGAATTACCCCAGCTTTGGAATGTTTTTCGTGGTGACTTATCTTTGATCGGTCCACGTCCGGAATTACCTGAGATCGCCAAGGTCTATGAGAAAGAAATACCATATTACAATGTTCGTCACTTGATTCATCCTGGCCTTTCCGGTTGGGCGCAGATTTATCATGAAAATCATCCGCACCACAACGCTGATATAAATGAAACAAAGAATAAACTATCTTACGATTTGTATTATATTAAAAATCGCTCGCTTATCTTGGATGTTAAAATTGCCATGAGAACGATAATGACCTTTTTGTCGAGAAGCGGTAAATAAAAAAAATGGAACAAACACCGCAAAAGCAAATTGCTTACGAGCGAGAAAGAATAGTGGTTGAGAAGATCGCTGATGGTCTTGGCTATGGTATTGAAAAGGGGATTGAGGACACTGTTATTTATCTGAGACTTCTCGGTTTTACTACGTCAATGTCGTGCGCCGGGCACTCTGGTAACTTGGAAGATCTTCAACTTCCGTATGTTGAGATTTCTGTCTCTAGCAAGCCAGAGGAAAAGTATGTCGGCGAAGCTGAATTTAAAGAGTCTTTAGTCAAAAAGTATAAACTGGAATTGTGGAGGGATATCTTTGATGGTGGAAAAATTGAGGAGGAGTATAATCTCTGGCTTGAAAGTATTGGATACGAAAAGACTCTTGAGTATAAGACCTGGGAAGAAAAAATTCCAGCAGAATTTTCCAAGATCGAAGACGTATTAATGGAATATACATCAATTGGTGATTCTCCGAAAATTGTTTTTAAAGATGGTCGAATTTTGCCTGACCTCTTATCGGGAGATGACCTATTGACGAGTTTGGGGAAAGAGATGGCATTGAGGAATCTCCAAGAGCTTGTAAAAGAGGCTCAGTTGGAATTTCAGAAGTTCACTGAATTTTTGAAGCAGAAATACTACGCTGAATAGAATTTGAACTGGCTACCTGTTTGACTGGCTAGAAAAAAGTATTATAGCCGGTTTTTTGATTTGCCTAAATCAAAAAACCGGCTATAATGGCCTCTATGATTAAAAGAAGATTTTGGGCAATCGTATTGCTCTTAAGTGCTGCTTTAGTAGGTTATTTTGTCTATTCGACTAACTCAGCCGATAGTAATTATAAATTTAAATTAGGCTTGGATTTGAACGGCGGAACGGAGCTTGTCTATAAGGCCGACCTGAGTAAGGTGGCTAGTGCCGACGTTGGATCAAAGTTGGAAACTTTAAGAGATGTGATCGAAAAAAGGGTCAATCTTTTCGGTGTCTCTGAACCACTGGTTCAGTTGGAAAAGATAGGCCTTGGTTCGGAAACTCAAAATCAATTAGTTGTCGATTTGCCAGGCGTGACTAATATCGGTCAGGCGGTGGCTTTGATCGGTAAGACTCCTGTCTTGGAATTCAAACTTGTTCATGTGGCAACTTCCACAGCAACTTCAACCAGCCTTGAAACAAAAAAATATACCTATGAAGATACTGGTCTGACTGGAGAATTTTTAGAAAAGGCGGCGGTTCAATATACCCAAAATACCATGGCTCCAGCTGTTGTATTAAAGTTTAATAGCGATGGGGCCAAGCTCTTTGCTAAAATAACGAAAGAAAATGTTGGAAAACAGCTGGCGATTTTCCTTGATGGTGATATGAAATCCGATCCGGTGATTAATGAAGAAATTAGCAGTGGGGAAGCTTCTATAACTAGCAACAGCTTTATTGGCAGTGCAGGTTTAACCGAGGCAAAATCTTTAGTTAATGATTTAAATTTAGGTGCTTTGCCGGTGCCAATTGAACTGGTCTCGACTCAAAGTATCGGTGCTTCCTTGGGTAGTGCGGCTGTCAAAGCCGGCATTCATGCTGGACTCATTGCTTACATGGTTATCGCGATTTTCTTAGTTGTTTGGTATCGCTTGCCGGGCTTGCTCGCGGTGATTTCTCTAGGAATTTATGTGGCAATCAACTTGGCCTTGTTTAAATTCCTTCCAGGTCCACTTCAAGTTACTCT
>CAINDQ010000112.1 GCA_903847465.1 uncultured Candidatus Peregrinibacteria bacterium | reverse complement strand
GATGGATATACTACTGGATCGATGATGACGATGTTCTGGTATGGAACATTGCCTAGTGGAAATCCGGGTGGTTCTTTGATGTTTGATTCTCCTGGTTCGGCCGTTGCCTACGCTCCTCATATGAATGGTCAAAATACAGTGTTTGTTGTAAACGGGGCTTGGGTAAACAATGTCATGGGCGAAGATAGTCCTGACGTAATTTGGCTTGCAGGTGTTTATGATATTTCTGGAAATGGACCGACTTCTATAAATATCGACATGGATGAACCTAGTTATTTTGACACTCTTTATTCTGCGGAATTGGAAAGTGGTACATCGAATACAAATGTTACAGTGACGATGTTGGAAAATCTGGGAGATATAACCGCATTTTTGGAGACAGAAAGTTATTGGGCTGTTGTCGGAGTTTCGCCTCTTTCTGCTACCGTGGATGGATCTCAAGTAAATCTTGTGTTTGCGGATCCAGTGGATATGGGTTCACCATTATTGTTGGACGTAAGTCCTGTTTTTGGTTCGCCAGTTAGTGGGAGGGCGATTATTCAAGGTGATGCGTTGGTTACTTTTGCGGATTTGAATTTAGAGACTTGCGTGAGGGCGCAAGGGACTATTCCTGATGAAGGACCTATTCACGAATCAGATGCGCGGACTCTAGGAAGTCTGGCTTGCAATGAAATGGAAATAACGGATCTTACTGGCCTGGAGTATTTTACGAATTTGAGTATTTTATCTCTATTGGGAAATTCTATTGATGACGTTAGTGCTTTGAGTGGGTTAACTTATTTAAACACTTTGGACCTAAGGCAAAATTTGATTAGCAATATCAATCCTTTAGGTAATTTAACAAATTTGGCTACTTTGTATCTTGATAACAATACTTTTAGCGATTTAAGCCCATTAATTGGCTTGAATTTAACTGCTTTGGCTATTTCTTCTAATAGGAATATTACCGATATTACCGATTTGGCTGAATTGCCTTATTTGACTTACCTAACGATTAACGGAGATTCCATTAGCAATATAGATGCGTTGAGTGGCTTAAATAATTTGATGACTTTGTGGCTGCACAATAATTATATTACAGACATTAGTGCTTTGATGAATAATGTGGGAATTAATGCTGGAGATACGGTGAATTTGACTTACAATCCTTTAACTCCTGCAGCTGAGGCGGATATAGAGACTTTAATTGGTAATGGTGTAAACGTTATTTATAATCAGATTTGTGGAGATTTTGTTACTGAAGGATTCGAACAATGTGATGATGGAAATAATGTGAGTGGAGATGGATGTTCGGATATTTGTGAGAGCGAGAGTCCGGAGAGTGCAGATTTTAGTATTCCTACGGGCGATGATCATGAATTTACTATTAATTTGAATTGGGATGCATATGTTGGAGGACCGATCATGATGATGTTCTTTTATGGAACTATGCCTGATGGTGAGGCAGTTGGATATATGACATTGCCATCTCCTGGTACTTATACTGCTTACGTTCCTCACGTGGAGGGACAGGATAATGTGTTTATAGCCAATATAGCTTGGTCTAGCGGGGATCCTGAACAAGATGCTGATGTCATTTGGATTGCAGATTCTCATGCAATTACTGGTTCTGGCCCAACGGTTTTGAATATGGATATGGATGGACCTGGTTATTTTGATCATCTGATTTCCGCAGCGTTGGAAGAGGGGTCGTCTAATACAAATGTCGCTGTTACTTTCTTGGAAGATCTTGGTGGTGGAGATGATTTGGTGGCATATCTGGAAACCGAGAGCGTTTGGACTGTAGACGGAATTTCTCCTGTTTCTGCAGTTGTTTCAGGTGATTCCATTATAAATCTTGTGTTTGAAAATTTTGTGGAGGCAGACTCTGAATTGTTGCTCGATTTATTACCTATACTTGATGTTCCGGTTTTTGGAAGAGCGATTGTGCAGGGAGAAATAATTACATGTACATCGTTTACATATAGCGATTGGAGTACGTGTGTGGATAAAACAAAAACTAGAACCGTTTCGACTTCGAGTCCGGAAGGTTGTACGGGAGGAACGCCTGTTTTGGAAGATACGTGTGGGGATCCTGGAATTATTGTTTTCCCTCCATATATTCCACCAGTTGTTCCACCACCGATTGTTGTTCCACCAATTGTTGTACCACCGATTGTTGAGCCACCAATTGTTGTTCCTCCTCTGGTTATTCCTCCTGTTGTTGAGCCACCAATTGTTGTTTCACCGGTTGTTGAACCACCGGTTGTTGAACCTCCGGTGATCGTTCCGCCAGTTGTTGAGCCACCAATCACTCCTCCATATATCCCAAATTTTACAGTCGAAAATATCGTAGAAATGTATCACAGTGGTTCTTATGGCAATGTGTTTTTGAAGCTGGTTGTTGATGACAAAAAAGATTGTTTGGGAGACAAAGCGATGAACTGTTTAGAAAAAATTTATGGAGTTACTCAATCTCAAGAAAGTGAAATTGGTGATGCCGTTGTATTTGGCAAACAACCTGGAGAAATTATCACAACGCCTAGACTCGTAAACCTAAAAGGAATCGTTGGAAGCAATCCGGTGATTCTGGCGGTGTCTGCTCCTAATGACAAACTTTTTGTGAGGATCAATACTATTCCAATGATGACTATCCAAGGAGTTTCTGATTCTGAAGGAAAGGCTGTTCTCGGCTTGATACAGCCGCTAAGAAGTGGTGATTATTCTGCGGAAATCTATGCTGTCCGAAAAGGCGTGGCAGTACTTGGGAACAAAACAAATTTCACAGTTGATCAGCAAGTTGATTCCGAATTCTATATTTCCAACATGCAAGTTACGGAAGAAGATGCTCACGCTCCATATGCTGGAGAACCTGGGGAATTCGTGGCATTTATCTTGAGCTATGTTGAAAAATTTGAACCAAAATTTATTGCACTAGACTATATCGAATTCACAAAAACTGGAGGAAAGGTTTACGTTGTTACGGGCAACGTTGATCAAACTCAAGGCAGTGAAAATGCCATCGTATATCTTGCTTTCAAGAGTGTGACATTTGGTTCTGCGGTAATTTCTGACGCTGGACAAAAAGGTGCTTTCAGAATGGTTGTTCCAAAAGGACTTGGAGCCAGTTCTCACACTTTGACGGCTTATGCTTTCAATCCAAAAACAAACGTTTCTACGAGTGCGAAGAAGGCGGCGTTTGTGATCAAGAAATAGATTAAATCTCGACTAAGGTTCGCCATTGCTTAACGGAAAGAGTTTCAGGGCGGAGAGATAGATCTAAGCCTACTTTGGCGGCTTGTTCGTGGTATTCTGAGGGGAGAGTGTTTCTGAGTTTTTTGCGACGGCCGGAGAAACAAGCCTTGGCTATTTTGAGAATTTCCATCGCTGTTTCTTGAGGAAGATATTCGGGATCTTTTTCGGTAAACAATCGGATGTGAATAATTGCGGAGTCGACTTTTGGAGCTGGATGGAAGTGACCTGCGGGAATTTTCTTCACATATCTCATTTTGCCAAAAAGGGCTACTTGAAGGGAAAGAACAGTCATGTCCGGATTGAGGACGCTCATCTTTTCGGCGACTTCTTTTTGGACGAGGAGAGTTAAGGACGTTGGTTTGTTTTCGGCCTGAAGGAAATGATTGATGAGATGAGAGGTGATATTGTATGGAATATTGGCTACGATTTTGTATGGTGATACTTCTGCTACATATTTCAACGCATCTTGATTTAGAAGTTCGATATTATTGAAATCCTTGAGAGTTTCTGCGAGGACTGGAAGCAGATTTCTGTCGAGTTCTATAGTGATTACCTTCTTCGCTTTTTTGGCTAGTTCCACTGTCAAAACGCCTAGGCCTGGTCCTACTTCTATGATCGTGTCGCTTGGTGAAATCTCGGCAGTTTTTACGATTGCTTGAAGACTATCTTCGTTTACCAAAAAGTTTTGGCCAAATCTTTTTCTAGCGAAAAGATCGTATTTTTGGAGGAGGGGAATGATGGTTTGTTTATTATCAAGATCCATATTTTATTTTTATCAATTTGAGATGATCGGTTTTTCCGCTAAGGATGGAAATGTTTTCTTTTGGAACGTCGAGTTCGTGGCTCAAGAATCTGATTAATTCCGCATTGGCTTTGCCTTTCTCTGGGACTGCTTTGATGCGAATTTTGATGGTTTTTTCCTCGTCTGCCATTATTTCCACCACTTCGCTTTTTGGGCTTTTTGGAACTACTTTAATGCGCAGATAATCATTTCTTGGAATTTGAATGGGCATTTGTGGTGAGTTTTCGAATTATGAATTTTTTTGTTTCTTCAGCCAAAATCAGGACCGCTGTGGCGAATAAAATGATCTGCCATTCGACCCCTGAAATGATTCCTATATCTAAATAATTTCCGAGAATGAAAAAGTTTATAAAAATGTAGGAGATGAGTATGACTATGACGGCGGTTGCTATCAAGTAACGATTGGTAAAAGTTTTTATTTTGAAGATGGAAGTGTCTAAATTTTTTACATTAAAGGCGTTGAAGATCTGGCTGATAACGAGGAGCACAAAGGCGATTGTGGTTGATTTTAGGGCTGCTTCTTGGCTTAAAGGCGTGGTGTCTCCAAACGTCCAGCCATAGCTTAAAATGTTGAATAAATAGATTGCGCAAATAATTGCGCCGATAATGATGCCATTGGAAAGGAGTTGTTTGTAAGGGATCATCATGATCGGATGAGTGTAGTTTTTGTCAGTGATGTCGGCGTCTGGTTTGTTGGTTTTGATGGCGATTTCCAATGGTAGATTTATAAATATTTCGATGAATAAAATGAGCGTGATGGAAAATGGAATTGGGGTCTGAAGCAAAATTGTCATTATGATTATGAAGAGTTCAGCGATTTTGCAGGAGAAAGAATGAAGGATTAGCTTGGGCTCATTTTCCTTGTCTGTACGGCCTTTGATGATGGCATGAGTGATCTTTTGGAAAGTCATTTTGAGGTCTGGGCGGATAATGACAATGTTTTCTCCGGAATATCTCAAGACGTTAATAATTCTGTCACGATCTTCTGGAATAAGTTCGCTGAATACGTAATCTTTTTCTTTGTTTTCCAGCATCTTGGAAAGTTTTTGATCGCTGACGTTTTTGAGGTAATCGCTGTTGATGGTTTCAAAATAATGAGGATTGATCACCCCTAATTCTATGGCTGCGCCTTCAGTTTTTCGTTCAAAAGTGGTGGAAACTATATAGGTTTTTATTCCTAGTTTTTTGGCCAATTCAATTTGGTCTTTTATTTCGATATTGATTGGATTGCTGAGAGTGATTATTCCGAGGAAGACCAAATCGTTTTCGGCGAAGTCTTCTGTGTAATTATGGAGTCTTTTTAGTGGAAGTCCTTTGTAGGCGAAAGCGATCGCTTTTTGACCGTGTTGATTGATTCTTTTTAAGCGATTTT
>CAINDQ010000111.1 GCA_903847465.1 uncultured Candidatus Peregrinibacteria bacterium | reverse complement strand
GTAATTAACGTAAGATTTTCTTTCACGAAAGGGATCGTCCCGAAAGAATATCCTGCAAAAACAAATATCAAAACCCACGAAACTCCACCAATTACGTTGTATATCAAAAACGTTGAATAATTCATCTTGCCGATCCCAGCCACAAAAGGCGCCAAAGTCCTTATAATAGGGACGAAACGGGCCAAGACGATGGCTTTTTTACCATGTCTTTCATAGAAAGACTTAGCTTTATCCAAATGCTCTTTTTTAATAAACTTTGCAAAAAATTTCTCTCCAAAATAACTACCGACCCAATAATTTACAGTGTCCCCAATAATGGCGGCAGCCGAAAGAAACAAGAACAAATAAATAACATTTAAAGAGCCTACGGCTGCAAAAGTTCCAGAAACGAATAACAGCGAATCTCCAGGTAGGAAAGGCATTATTACGACACCTGTCTCCACAAATACCACAAGGAACATCACTCCATAAACATAAGCTCCATAATTCAAAATCAAAATATTGAGATATTTGTCGACGTGTAAAATAAAATCTAAAATTTTCATTATCATGGCAGTAATTTAAGCTGTTTTATAATTTTCGGCAAGAGTTATAATGTGCCCATGAGCCTATTTGGAAAATACAACAGGGTGATAGACGAACTAATGCATGGACTCTGGTCTCTATTTATAACTCTTATCGCCGCAAGTCTAGGCTTGAGTATGGATAAATCAGTAATTATCTTTTTTGCAGGATGGCTGATTGATTTAGATCATTTGTTTAATCCTTTTATTGCCAAAAAAATCCTAAAAATAAAGGATTTCAAAGGAACGATTACGAGTTCTGATCAAGGTTATACGATTAAAGTTTTGCATGGGTTTGATATAGCATTGATAATCAGTTTATTGGCTTTCTGGTTGCAAAAAGACCTTATGTTTAGTGTGGGGTTATTTAGCGTTTTAAGCTTCCATGAATTATGGGATTTCATGGTTTATCCGCATAATTGGCAGGAATTGTTTTTTGTCACAAGGATTGCAAAAAAATTTCATCCAGGAATACGCAAAAAAGCAGTTAGTATTGTCTTTGACAACGATTCGTTAAAGTATTAACACGGGTCACTTCTTAACAATTCTTCGGCTAATTAACTCTTTTTCAATGTCTCGTAGTGAGATGTTTTTTTCTGCCAAAAGCACAAATAAGTGATAAATAAAATCACTGCATTCTTCGATTATTCGCTGTTTTGATTTGTTTTTTCCCGCAATAACCAGCTCCATCGCTTCTTCTCCTACCTTTTGCAAAATTCTATCCAGTCCGGACTTAAACAATGTCGTTGTGTAAGAATTTTTTGGCATCTCTTTTTTGCGCCTCACGATTAATTCATATAGATTTTGAATAAATTGCAAAGACTGATTTTTGGCTACAGTATTGCGAAAGCAGGAATAATCCCCTTTGTGGCAAGTGTTACCTTTTGGCTCAACTTTAATTAATAAAGTATCATTATCGCAATCGGTAGAAATTGAAATAACTTTGAGAGAATTCCCAGACGTTTCGCCTTTCCTCCAAATTTTTTGTCGAGTTCGACTAAAGAAAACAACTTTTTTTGTTTTCAAAGTTTGGTTCAAGGCATCCCTATTCATAAAACCAAGCATCAACACAGTATCTGTGTTCTCGTCCTGAATTATCACAGGAATAAGCCCATTCATTTTTTCAAAATTCAATTTTTTAATATCTAGTTTTGTCATATTCGAATGGTTACATTGTTTTTTAATAAATATTTTTTTAAATCGGTAATCAATAATTTTTTTGAATGGAAAAGACTGGCGGCAAGAGCTGCATCAGCTCCCCCATCTCTAAAAGCTTTCAAGAAATCTTCCTCCGATCCTGCTCCGCTAGAAGCAATAATAGGCAGATTTACGGCACTAGAAACAGCTTTTAACAACTCTACGTCATATCCTTTTTTCGTGCCGTCGCTGTCCAATGAATTTAATAAAATTTCTCCTGCTCCAAGTTTTTGCATTTCTTTTGCAAATTCAACAACATCTATCTTGGTATTAATTCTTCCACCATTTATATAAACTTCCCATCCTTTTTCAGTTTTTTTTGCATCAATGGAAATGACAACACATTGAGCACCAAATTTAGTTGCGACTTCTTTCACAAATTCAGGATTTGTCAGAGCATAAGAGCAAATCGCCACTTTGTCGGCCCCGCTATTTAGTAAGCGACTGACATCTTCCAAGCTTCTAATCCCTCCCCCAACTGTGAAAGGAATATTTATATTTTCAGCAATTTTTGAAACTAGACTACAAAAGGTTTTTCTCTTCTCAATAGTTGCCGTAATATCAAGAAAAATTAATTCATCAGCCCCCATTTCACTGTAAAATTTTGCTAACGCAACAGGATCTCCGGCATCCTTCAAGTTTTGGAAATTTATGCCTTTTACCACTCTCCAATTATCAATATCCATACACGGGATTATGCGTTTGGCGAGGTTGTTTTTGAAACATTGGCGAAGCTCAATTTTGCCTTCGTATAGAGCTTTGCCGATGATGCAACCGTAGGCAAAAGCTTTCTCCGCATTGTCGATATCGTTTTTACTCGTTACTCCTCCAGCCACAATTACTTTGAATCCAGATTTTACAAAAATATTAATATTTTTTAAATTTGGACCTTCAAGCATTCCATCTTTTTCGACATCGGTAATGATCACGTAAACTATCTGTAATTTTTTTAGCAAATCAATGATGTCGGGAATGTTTATCAAATTGTTTTTATTCCAGCCTTTAGTCATCAATTTGCCATTTTTTAAGTCTAAGGAAATAGCAATTCGGTCATTTCCAAACTCCTTTGTTAAACGGCTAATCAATGCTGGTTTTTCGACGAAACTTGTCCCTAAAACAACCCTTCTCACTCCATTTTCTAGCAAGAATTTTGCGTCTGTATATTTTCTAATTCCACCGCCAACTTGCACATCGATTTTCAAATCTTTAGCGATTTCGAAAATCTGTTTGTAGTTAACAGGTCTTCCAATTTTCGCACCGTCCAAATCTACGATATGCAAAAAAGTAGCACCCTCGTTGATGAATTTTTTTGCTGCATCGATTGGCTTTAAGGAATATTTACTCACTTCTGAATAATTGCCTTTTGTAAGCCTTACACAGCCCCCGTTTATAATATCTATCGCCGGTAAAATTAACATAATTTGCAAAAGTTATTGAGTAATTTAAGCCCGATATCTCCTGATTTTTCAGGATGAAACTGCACTCCGTAAAAGTTCATTTTTTTGCACGCAGACACAAAATCTAGTCCATAAGAAGTTTCTCCCAAAACAAATTTTTCAGGAGCAGAAACATAATAAGAATTCACAAAATAAAAATAGCTATCATCAGGAAGGCCTTGGAACAAGTCGCAATCCTTCTTGATTTTCACGCGATTCCATCCGATCTGCGGAATTTTTACGGACTCTGGAAATCTTTTTGTTTGTCCATTTATGATCCCAAGACAGGTCGTTTCACTTTCTTCTGAAAATCCAGAAAGAAGTTGCATTCCCAGACAGATGCCAAGAAATGGGTTTCGCAATTGTGGAATTTTTGCCGCAAATCCACTTTCGGTCAGTTTCCTCATTGCATTTCCTGCCGCGCCTACCCCGGGAAAAATGATTTTCGCGGAGTCAGCAATTTCTTCAGGATATTTTATCGTCTGATAATCTTGACCTAGTTTTTCTAAGGCGCAGGCAACGCTTTTCAGGTTTCCTGCTCCATAATCTATAATTTGAATCATAATATAATTGTTACAAAATTCCTTTAGTTGATGGCAACGAATTTTTCATGGTTGGATCAATCTTTATAGCCATTTTCATTGCCCTAGCAAAAGCCTTAAATATTCCTTCAGCGATGTGGTGATTATTCCTGCCATATCGCAAATTTACGTGGATATTAGCGGCCAAATTGTCACTTAGTGCTTTGAAAAAATCTTCAAAAAGTTCCGTCGACATATCTCCCACTTTTTCCTTGTCAAATGGCGCATTCCAAACTAAATATGGTCTTCCCCCAAGGTCTACGGCACATTCGACAAGCGCTTCGTCCATTGGCAATAATTTTGATCCATACCTCTCAATGCCCTTTTTATCACCAAGGGCCTCTTTTAGAGCCTGTCCAAGCGTTATGGCGACATCTTCTGCTGTGTGATGTTCATCTGTCACAAGATCCCCTGTAGCTTTGATTTTTAGGTCAATTAGGGACTGTTTGGAGAATAATTCCAGCATGTGATTTAGAAATCCAATTCCAGTATCAATAGTGAATTTTCCCATACCGTCGAGGTTTAATTGAATCTCGACATTAGTCTCGTTAGTTTTTCTGCTAATTTTACTTGTACGGTTTTTCATATATTTAATTGGTTAAAGATTGATTCAAAAGATCCATTTGTTTTAATTCTTACAAATTTAATTCCAATTTTTTTTGCAAATTGTTGGTCAGTTTCGCGATCGCCAATCATTAATGATTTTTTGAAATCAATTTGGTTCTTATTAAGAAAGGCATCTACTAAGCC
>CAINDQ010000110.1 GCA_903847465.1 uncultured Candidatus Peregrinibacteria bacterium | reverse complement strand
TTTTTGCTCATATTATTGAGCAAAACTGGATTGGCTGGATGCAAGGCTGCGTAAGCTCCAATGTATGAGGCAGACGAAGCATCACTTTCGATTTGAAAAGTTTTTGGTGCTTTGATTTTTTGGTTTCCTTGAATTTTGAACTGTTTAAAATTTTTATTTGCGATTTTAATTCCGAATTCTTGCAAAAGTTTTAGCGTCATTTCGATGTAAGGCTTTGAAGTTAGTTTGTTTTGAATGTTTATCGTTGTCGGATTTTTAGCAAAAGGGGCTGTCATTAGAATTGCGGAAAGATATTGGCTACTGATATTTCCGTTGAGCTTGATTATACCGCTTTGAAGTTTTTGAGGATGAATTGTTAGCGGGAGAAAGCCGTTTTTTGAGGTTATCTTTGCGCCGAGATTGTTTAAAGCCGTGATCAATTCTGAAATCGGGCGTTCTCTCATTCTCTTGTCGCCATCGATTTTGATGGTTTTATTTTGGAGAGTGGAAAGTGCAGTAATGAAACGAGTAGCTGTGCCAGCATTTCCAGTAAAAATATTAATTGGCTTTTTGGAATTTTTTGCGGCTGCAATTTTTTTCAAAACTAATTGCATATATTTTGTGTCGTCACATTCACCGATATTTTTTATGGTGATTTTCTGATTTGCTAAAGAGGCGAGTAGGAGAACTCGATTTGTGATACTTTTTGATCCTGGAACCTGAATTTCTATCGGTTTTATAGGCATTTTTCAGGGTAAATTACGGCTTTGCCAATTTTTGTTGGGAGAATGAAGTTGATGACTTTGGCGGATTTTTTCTTGTCGGAAGCTAAGTCCTTCAAAGTCGGAATTTTCATTGTTGCAATTGGTAATTCAGCTTTTGTGATCAATTTTTTTATTCTCTCTGCGGATTTTTTATCCAAGAGTTTTTTCTCTACGGCCATTTTGTTTGCTAAAACCATGCCAATACTGATTGCGTAACCGTGAAGCAACTTGAATTCTGAGGCCTTTTCGATGGCATGACCGAAAGTATGGCCATAATTTAGAAGCATTCTCTCTTCGTTTTCTTTTTCGTCTTTTTCTACGATTTTGGCTTTTATCTTTACAGTTTGTTCAATAATCTTGTTCAGAGTTTTTGGCTCAAGGGAAAGGATTTTTGACAAGTTGTCCTCAATAAACTTAAAAAGTTTTTCATCCTTGATGATGCTACATTTGATTACTTCCGCTAAACCGTTGCGGATTTGTTTTGGAGAAAGAGTTTTTAGGTAAGTTGGGTCGATAAAAACTGCTTTTGGTTGGTGGAAAGTTCCGAGCAAGTTTTTTCCTTCGGACATATCTACTCCGGTTTTTCCACCTAGGCTTGCATCCACCATCGCGAGAAGTGTTGTCGGAATTTGGATGTATGAAATTCCGCGCATAAAAATTGAGCTAAGAAATCCGGACATGTCGCCGACAACTCCGCCACCCAGAGATAAAATGGCATCTTTTCGGTCGAAGCTTTTTTCGATCATCTGGGCGGCTAAGTTTTCAATTGTTTTTAAATTCTTGGAAGTTTCTCCGTCGGGGAAGGAAAATAATTCACATTCGATTCCATTCTTTTTCAGAAATCTCGCAAAGGAAGCTCCATACAATTTCTCAACTTTTGAGTCTGTGATTATGGCGTATTTCTGCCCTAATTTTGACTTTTGTAAAAATGCTGGAATTTGCTGATTCGCACCATTTTCAATAATGACTTTGTATGAATTGTCGATTGCTGATTTTAGATTGATGGTGATTTCTGACATGTGAGTTTATTAAAAGTGACGTCCTACTGCATCTACGATTGGCTGAATATTTTTCATCAATGTTTCAAATTCAGATGGAGTCAATTGTTGAGAAGCGTCTGATTTTGCTTCGGATGGATTTGGGTGAACTTCGATGATGAAACCGTCTGCGCCACAGGCGATTGCTGCTTTGGTCATTGGTTCGATCAAAGACTTCTTGCCTGTTGCGTGGCTTGGATCAACGATAATTGGCAGGTGACTCATTTCCTTTACGAGGGGAACTGTCGCCAAAGCCAAGGTGTTTCTGGTTTCTTTTTCGAATGTTCGAATTCCTCTTTCACAAAGAATTACGTTTGGATTTCCGTTGGAAAGAATGTATTCGGCGGCGAGTAAGAATTCTTCAATCGTTGCAGAAAGTCCGCGTTTCAATAACACCGGTTTCTGAGTTGCGCCGACTTCTTTTAGGAGTTCGAAGTTCTGCATATTTCTTGCTCCGATTTGAATCATGTCTGCTTTTTTGCAGATGGCGTCGAGATCTCTGACGTCCACAATTTCGGTTACCACAGCCATGTGATGGCGGTCGGCCACACTGCGCAAAATGTCCAAACCTTCTTCTTTGAGTCCCTGAAAAGCGTATGGTCCTGTTCTAGGTTTGAAGGCTCCGGCGCGGAGGATTTTCACTCCCATTTTTGATAAGCTACTTGCGACTGCTTCCATTTGTTCTTCTGATTCTACGGCACATGGACCGGCGATGGCGGCGAGTTGTTTGCTGCCTATTTTCACGCCATTCACATTGATAATTGTCGGTTCTTTTTTTGTTTCGATGCTTACCAATTTGAAAGGCTGAACGACGCGCATGACTTTTTCGACACCGGGAAGTGCTTCTAGATGTCCGACATTGATGTCGCGTTCTTCGCCTATGACAGCGATAACGGTGCGTTCAACTCCAAATAACGGAACCGGCTGCAAACCTTTAGCTTTTAGTTCTTCTATAATTGTTGCTGCTTGGGTTTGGGGTGCCCCAGCTTTCATTACTATGATCATGTCTTGTATTGTTAGGTTGGTAGAATTATTAGTATCGATAGGCGCAAATCTTCTTAAAGGCAGATACACCACTAAAGGCGATCTGTAGATTCTCGATTTGTTGCAGTTGTGTGCGTTCTTCTTTTACCATGTTTTAGGTGGTTAAATAAATAAAAAATAATCCTCGTACTGCTTGAGGATGTATTTATTGATGCGGTTATACCTCAGGCAGTTACTTTATAAAAAAGTATTGGTAATTAAAAGCGCCAACAAAGAAGTTGTTTTTTTGAATTTGAGTTGTGGTGCTTTTTGATTGCATGAGTATAAGTCAGTTTTGCGGTGTTATTGTATTGTGTTAGAATCTTTTTGTCAATTTTACCAAAGTTTTATGATCATCGATACGCATGCACATTTGATGTTTAAGGAGTTTGAGAAAGATTTGGATGAGGTGCTAAAAAGGGCTAAGGATGCAGGAGTTCAGCGGATAGTGAATGTGGGGTGCGATCTGAAATCTTGTCAGCAGTCGGTGGCGATGGCTAAGGAATATGATTTTTTGTATGCGACTCTGGGGATGCATCCGTACGAGGCTGATTTTGTGAATGAAGAGTTGATGAGTGAATGGCGAAAAATTATTGCTGAGAATAAGAAAGTGGCGGCGATTGGGGAGTGTGGGCTCGATTATTTTAAAGCAAAAGTTGATAGAGAAATTCAGAAGAATGCTTTTCGTTTGCAGATAAAATTGGCTTTGGAGTTTGGGTTGTCGCTGATTGTGCACAATCGAGATGCGGATAGTGACTGTTTGCAAATTTTGGATGAAGAATTTGCTGGAGGGAAAAAAGTGCCAGTGGTTTTTCATTGTTACGGAAGCAATTTGGCATTTGCGAAAAAACTTTGGGAGCGGGGGATTATGACTTCTTTTACGGGAATTGTAACGTATCCGAATGCGAAGGAAGTGCGTGAGGTTGTAGAGAATGTGCCGATGAATCTTTTTATGGTGGAGACGGATTGTCCTTATCTGGCTCCGCAAAATCATCGAGGAAAAAGAAATGAATCTTCTTATGTGCTTGAGGTGGTGAGAGAGATTGCGAGAGTGAAAGGAATTTCTTTCAAGGATGTGGAGAATGTTTCAACAGAAAATGCGTTGAGATTTTTTTACAAAACTTAATTAGTTAACCCTCGTTTTTATGAAAAATATTCTAAGATCAGCAATAACTAATTCGGTAGCAACAGCATTGTACATTGTGTTTGTAGTTTCTGTTATGAACTACACCGGTCATCAGAATTTTGAAGGACCGGAAGTGCTTATTGGAGTGGGAATGTTAATGCTTTTTGTGTTTTCTGCGGCTCTTACGGCCTCATTAGTTTTTGGAAAACCAGTACTATTGTATTTGGAAGGGAAAAAGAAAGAAGCTGTTTCTCTGGTGGCTTATACGCTGTTCTTTTTCTTTATAATAATGGTGATTGTTTTTGGGGCTCTTGCGACTTTATGGATTAGAAGTTAATTGCATCAAGGACTCTTTTAATATTTTCAGAGCTTATGATTTTGGTGAATCCGAGTTTCTGGGCTTCCTTTAGGCGTTTGTCGGCATGGGAAACTTTGCGAAGTTCGCCTGAGAGTCCCGCTTCGCCGAAGATAACGGTGTCAGATGGAATTGATTTTTTTAAATATGAAGAGGCAATCGCCATTAATACTGCGAGGTCTGCGGCTGGTTCTTCCAATCTCATTCCACCGACGATATTGATAAAGATGTCTTGGTTTTGCATATTTAACTTCCCGTATTTTTCGAGAATTGCGATTAAGATCTGAAGTCTGTTTAGGTCGAAACCGTTGGCGGTTCTTTTTGGATATCCGAAGTGAGTAACGGAAACGAGCGCTTGGACTTCGACTAGGAATGGGCGAGTGCCTTCCATGGCGACTGTGATGGTGCTTCCGATGGCGTTTAACGCTCTGCCCTCAAGGAATTGCTTTGAAGGATTTTTTACCTCTACAAGGCCCTTTTCGGCCATTTCAAAGATTCCAACTTCTGAGCAATTGCCAAAGCGATTTTTGGAAGCCTTGAGAATTCTGAAATTTTGGAAACGATCGCCTTCGAGACTGATGACCGTGTCGACTAAATGTTCGAGGAGTCTGGGGCCGGCGAGAGTGCCGTCTTTGGTGACGTGGCCGATTAGGAGTGTGGCGATGCCGGAAGTTTTTGATAATTCGAGCAGTGCTTCGGTGCAATAGCGAACTTGATTGATCGATCCGGCTTGAGAGGGAACGTCGAGGCTGGAAATCACTTGGATGGAATCGATGATTACAAATGCTGGTTTCTCATGACGGATGGTTTCGAGAATTGTTTCGAGATTAAATTCGTTTATAGCTACGAGGTTATTTTCGTTGAATCCGAGGCGTGAATTTCTTTCAGCGATTTGGTCCATGGATTCTTCTCCAGAAATGAGCAAAACCTTGTGCAGTTTGGCTATTTTGTTGGCTATTTGAAGGGTTAAAGTTGATTTTCCAATTCCTGGTTCGCCACTCAATAAAGTGATACTTCCCGGTACAAATCCTCTGCCAATTACGCGGTCAAATTCTTCTATTTCAGTTGCGAGTCTTGGTGTTACGGATGAGGATTTTGATAAAGGATTTGCCTGTTTGGCTTCGATTTTCATACTGCGCGGAGTTCTGGAAAGACCGCTGGATTTTGTTGGGCCTTCGGAAATCACATCTTCGACGAAGCTATTCCAAGCGTCACAAGTAGGGCATTTGCCCAGCCATTTTCCGCTTTGGTATCCACAATCTTGGCAAAGATAAACTGTTTTTAGGCGCATTGGTTTTCGGGTTAATTCTTCTATAACAAATATAGGTGAGCGTACGCTCACCGTCAAGAGAATTTTGGAAGATTAAAATTTGTCGTAGACTTTTCCGTATTCTGTGGCCATTTTTTGGGCATCGAATTTTTCGAGAATTCTTTTGTGGCCGGCTTTGGCGTATTTCTCGCGGAGGTCGGATGCGGCGATTAATTTCAAGAGTGCGTCGGTCAAAGCTTTCGAGTCTTCTGTTTCGACGAGGATTCCAGTTTCTTTATTTACCACGACTTCCGGGATTCCGCCGGCTTTGGTGGCGATAATTGGCAGTGGTGTGATCATGGCTTCGAGGTTCACTAGGCCGAATCCTTCGCGGATGGAAGGGAGAAGGAAGATGTTTGAACTTTTGAGAAGTTTTGGAATTTCTTTTTGGCGGCCGAGGAAAGTGACGTGACGCTCTAGGTTGAGTTTTTTGACTAAGTGTTCAAAATCAGATCGGTTTGGGCCGTCGCCGATGAGAACAAATTTTGTATTTGGGAATTTTTTGATGACTTCAGGAATGGCATTGATTAGATATTTTAAACCTTTGCGCTCGTGAAGTTCGGCGACGGTGGTGACGATGAGTGAATTTTCTTGGGCGTGGAAAAGATCTTCTTTGATGTGATGGCGATCTTCGTCGGTGAAACGGAGAAGTTGGGACTGCCACCAAGTGATGTCGATGCCGTTATGGATGACTTGGATTTTTTTCTTTTGTTCAGGGTAAAGTTTCTCGAGAACTTTTTTGTTGTCGTTGGAAATGGCGATGATTTTGGAAACATTCTTTAGTGCTCTTTTTTTGAAGAAATCTTTGATGGTTGAAAGTTTGAAGGGATCGTGTTCGGTCGTGATAAGTTTTGTTTTCGTAGATTTGGCCGCTAAATAGGCATATCTACCACTG
Source organism: uncultured Candidatus Peregrinibacteria bacterium (assembly GCA_903847465.1). GTDB lineage: Bacteria > Patescibacteriota > Gracilibacteria > UBA1369 > LOWO2-01-FULL-3 > CAINDQ01. Next base: position 20,742 of record CAINDQ010000110.1, on the reverse strand, counting down.
GCTGGATTCCAAATGTGGGCGTGAAGAAGGTCTGGTTTTTCTTCCTTGATGATTTTCTTTAATTGAAAATAATGTTTCGGGTCGTGCTTGCTTTTCACATTCAAACGATAAACTTTTATTCCTTCATGCTCAAAATTGGCACACCATTTGTCGAGTTCTCGATAGTTACTGCAGATCAAAATTGGGGTGAATTTGGCCTTGTCCAAGAACTTTGCTAGCAAAAACATCTGGAGCTCGGCTCCGCCTCGTTGGGGGGTGTCTGTGTAGAGAAGAATTTTTTTCATTCGAAAATAATTTTGCCACGAAAGTATAGCTTGTAGAGATATTATCTTGCAACAAATATGCAGAAATGATAACTTTTCCGCCGTTAGTAATTAGTCACGGCTTTCGTCCTGGAAGTGGTTTACGCAATGTGGGTCAGTAGCTCAGTCGGTAGAGCAGTTGCCTCTTAAGCAATTGGTCCCGGGTTCGAGTCCCGGCTGGCCCACCAAAATTATCTGGAGATTTGTTTGTAAGCTCCTTTTTCGAGTTTTTCAAAAAAGTATGTGCCGGTGTTGTATAGGATTTGGCCTACTTTGTGAGCGTGTTCTTTTGTGAAGTTTGGTTGGGTAACTATTGAGCGTAGTTCTTCTAGGTCAAATTCTCCTTGGCGCAGGCTGTTTGGACTCAAGAAGTTTCTCATGCCTTTTCTTTTTAATTGGGAATCTGGAGCCACTTGCATAATTGCTAACTGTAATAATTGTTGGAATAAGATGTATTGGTATAGGCCTTTTCCATTTAAAAAGTTAAGAATCCAAACTGGCCGATCTGTGCTGGCTCGAGAGATTTCTGCGCCCATTGCGCATAATTCTTGTAGAACAATCGGATGATGAATTCCGCCGATTTCGCCTCTTGCATCTGCGTCAAATGGCACGTCGCCTTTCATTTCGTATGCTATTGTGGCTTTTCTTTCTTTGCCCTTTTTGGGGAATTTCTGGCCTAAAAATATGTGCATTGTTTCATGAAAAAGCAGATCGTCTGCAATTTTTTGATCAAAATCTGTATCTATGTGATCCTTCAAAAGAGGATCTCTTTTTAGCAACTTAGTCGTGAAGGGAACTCTTCCAGGAGAATATAAAACAGTTGAATAATCATCCGTACAAGTAGCTAATCCTAATTTCTCAGCGGCAACATCTTCATTAGGATTAAAAATACCAGGTCCTAGATTGAGGACAGGAACTTTAGCCGTGGTTGAACTGTCGGATATCTGCATATGGGAAGTGCCTGTGATTGGGTAAAAATCAACACTTGTATCGTAATTTTCGCCTACTTTATAGTGAAGATGGGCACCACCGGCATGTAAATATTTGTTTATTTCGTGTACTAGTGCGTAAATGTCTTTTTGGTTCCAAGACTCTGTGAATGATTCCCAGTTTTTTTGAAGGAGGGGAGTATTGAGGATAGAGTCTCCTATTCCCATAACTATTGTGCTGGCTAGTTGTGCTTTTACTTTTTCTGGTCTTTGCGCAAAATCTGTGGCGAGCATTTGAAGACGTGAAGAAATCTGCTCAACGAGAGAGCGACATGCACTTAGATATTCTTCTTGTGAAGCTTCGAGTCCTTCTGGTTTAGGGAAAGTGACTGGTTCTTCTAATTTGCGGACTTCCGGAATTTTCCCATCTGGATTTCCGGGAAGTGTAGGGGATGGCTGAGGGCCGAATATTGGTTGTTCGGGTGCTTTGCCTTTGCAGGCATTTGCGAAAGCAGCTGCAAATGTGGCAATTAGTCCTAGGGCTTCCCTTCGAGTGACTTGGGCGTCTAGAATCGAAGTGTCTGGATCTTTTTGGTCAGCATCTTCTGTTGCGTCTGATTGGTGGTCAATATGTGCCATGTGAAAATTAAAATTGGAGGGCGATTTTAACCAATAGTTCTTTTTTTGTCAATTTTTGAGTGAGGTGATATTTGGGCAATTGGTTCCTGCGGGGAGGGTTTGGCACACCAAAATGGCTTCAGCCTACGCTTGAGTTTCTCGTTCAATTTGAGCGAGGGTTCTGTCTAGTTTATCTTGTGCGGCTTTTTTTGCTCCGTTCCTGCTCAACATGCCTACCTTTTCAGCGGCAACCATTTCTTCTCTATATGTTTTTGTAGCTGTTTCAATTTTTCTTAATTTTGCCAATTCTTTATTCATTGTAGTGATCTGGTCAGCAAGTGTTGTTGCTTTTGCTTCGCCAGTAGACATCGCTGTTCCGGCTGCTTTTTTAGCTGCGTCAGCCTCTTTGGCAAGTTCTTTAGCTCTTCCAGCTTCGGTCTTAAGGCTTGATTCTACTTCGCCCATTTGAGCTTCTACTCTGTTGAGTGCGGCTTGGGCTTCTCTGAGGGCTGTCTGTTTTTCAGCTAATTCTGTTGCAAGGTTTGCATTTCTCTCGTCAAGATCCATTGTGTGTTCGGCTAGATCTTGCATATCTCCGCCCCACTGAGTTGCTTTTTGTTCTGCGACGGTACGAGCTTTTCCAGCTGCTGCTACCTTCTCTGAGGCAATTCTTTGTATAGCGGCTACGGTTAGGGGACCTGCACCTGCTTCTAAATCAAAATCTCCTATGTGTGTTTCCAAAGTTTCTTCCAATTTCTGACAAAGACTAGGGGCTTTCCCATTAAAAATTACATGATTGTTGGCGTCTACATAGGCTCCAATATCTTGGAAAGAAATTGATACACTTTCGTTAGGCCCGTAGGGAACAGGAACTACAAAGTTGCTAGCATATGGTCTTTTGTTGCTTGGCTCTGCCTTTTCTGTATATGCTCGTTTCTTTAAATAGTACAATCCCATGATAATTTCTGGATTTTCCTGCCACACTGGGGCCAAAGAGGCGATCTGAGTTTGTCTTGTTTGTTCTTTTACAGCTTCCCCATGTTGCCTTTTGGCGTCAGAAGTCGCGCTAACTTTATTTGCAAGGTCTGTCATTGATGCTTCGACTGCACCTATGGCTGCCACAACTTGTGCATATTCTTCACCACCGTCAATATTTTGGAGTGATTGCCTTTCGCTTTTTATTGCAGCTTCAAGTCCATAGACCGTATTAAGGTTTATACTAGTAAGGGAATAGTTCTTGATTAGCCCTGCTTCATTTCCACTGAGCGCAGCACTAATGTGGTCTAAATATTTTTTGGCTTCTTGCTCCTGATGTTCGGCACGTTGTTTTGTTTTCGTTCTTTGCAATAATACTGCGATTGTTTCTCTTAAAACATCTACATTGATTCCAACATTCGAAGAAACAGACTCTAAATCGGAAATTTTTTGTTTTAGTGATCCATTGTTTGGGCTATATCCTTTGGAGGCATCTAGGTCATCACCTTTATTTACTATTACTGTTATTTCATCGAGGGCTTGTGTAGCTCTTTGGATGGAATTTTCTTTAAAGCCATTTGTTCGCATCTGATCCCTTAGATTCTTTAATGCGTCTATTACTGCTTTGCCGTTTGAGTCTGCTTTTAGTTTGTAGGCTAAAGTATCGTAAGGGTATCCACTGTCTTGTCCTATTGTATCTTCAAGTTGTTGCAATGTGTATTTACCACTGCTTATTAGGTCTTGAAGAGTTTTTACTAATTCTGCTCTTTTTGGTTTTTCGTCTTCGTCCTTGGCTGCTTCCACGAATCTTTCTATCGCCGCTAAGGTTTCCTGTTGTTTTGTTTCAACAAGAGCGGGGAAGCCTTCTTTTGTAGTTGCTAGCGCCTCTCTAAGCGATTTATATGCGGCGTCTAGTACTTGATGATTTTTTTCAATTCCATCGTTAGCATCTGCTACAAGTCTTTTCATTCTTTCTTCAAAGGCTTTGAAAGCTGGCTTTTCCGCCATTCTTAATCCCTCTAAACTTTTCTTTGCATCTGATACCTCACCCTCTGTTCTGGTAATTTCCGCTTTTTCTGTTTGAGCAAAATCAGTGTCGTCTACGGATAGGTCTATTTGAATATTAGTCCCCGTGAAATCAAGTTTTTCTCCTCTGGAATTTTTTCCACTGGCGATTAAGGCATTGATTAGCAGGCATTCTCTGTTTTGTTCGGAAACAGACACTCTTTCGTTTTCACTAATCATCAAAGGGGACATCGCTCTTGCAAAACTATCAGATTTCAAAATAGCCCCAATTAATTTTGGATTATTTTTGGCAGCATGTGTTAAGGCAACAGGAACAGTTATCTCTGCAAATGGTTTACGCTCTGCATTATAATGTATTGCGTAAGTTGGCATTTGACCAAGAACGATCTGATCCATTAAGTGAGCCCTTTCTTCGTCAGTTAAACCTGATTCTGATTTAGCAAGAATTCTATTAATTTCATCAAAGGCATTTCCCACGAAATAGGCTTCAGCTTTTTGAACTTTTTCTGATCTAGTAAAATAGGGGTTACCATCTTTGGTAGAAACTATGTCGGCAATATATTTTTGCTTTTGGGCAGCAAGTTTTTCAACGCCTTTTAAGGCTATGTCATCAAGGCCCTTGCCTGGTTCGTCGGTAGGAGTTGCTTCAGGTGTCAAAACAGTAGTCTTGCGATCGTCAGATGCATCCATAGGATTTGTTTTAAGATGATAATATATAGAGTTCTTTATATTAACACTATTCTTTCCGTTTTGTCAACCCTCTAAGAATGAAGCGCTGAAGGGAATTTGTTGGTCCCGGCTGGTCCACTAAAATCGCTTCGGAAGTTGACATTTTTGACATCACGTGGTTTAATATCTGCCTAGCTATTAATTGTTTACGAATGGCATTAGCTTTACCCAGTGGAGGTTCTTCTCCGGGGGGAACGGAGATATTGGATGAAAGTGCTATCGGCGTTTCTGCTGAGGAGCTAGAAAGCGCCCAGAAATCCCGGGATCGTTTTGGGTATATTGGTGAGCGTTTAGATTTTTCTGTTTCTCCAAGGCCTGAAAATGTTAAAAAATTTTTTGAAGGGGAGTATGATCCTTCCAAACGTGGTGTGCGCAATCCTGTCAATAATCCATTATCTTTAATTCGTCCAGAAAGTATTCATACGCTAAGTTCTCTTTACGAACGGAATGGTAACAGCCATGTTTCTGTGGCGTATTATAAGGATCCCAATAGTCCAGAAAGAGGATATAAAGATAGAGAATGTGAAAGTGATTATGTGAGTATTATCAAGGCTTTTGAGGGGTTGTATTTGACAATTCTTGAAAGTTTAAATAATCCTGACAAAGATGCTCGACGCGATGCTGTCATGAAAGTATTGGAGCATTTTTTTGCTGAAAAACGTCAGATTCATGATTTTGACAAAAAAGTTCCAGCTATTTCCAAAGTAGATAATCCGGCAGGGTGGTTGTTGTATACTGTTTTGAGTGTGCTTGATAACCCTTCGGAAGAGATTTCCCCAGTTGGAAGATTGAGAGCGTTGGAATTGTTGAGTTTATTTGAATCAGATCAGTTGGCGGAAGGTTTTAGGAGTGATAAATATAATTGCAAATATTATAACGGGTACGATAGATCTCATTTAGCTAAATTACCTTATACTTTTTGTTCACGAGAAGAACGTTCAGATGAAAATCACAGAGATAAATGGCAAAAGAATCCTCTTATTCAAACTGTCGTTGTGAAAGATGGTGATGGAAAAATAGATTGGAGGTCGAGTATGGCTGTTATTCTTGAAAAATATCCACGAGAAGCTGTTCAGCTCGCTTTGCTATTTCTTCATGATAACCAGACGTCTGTAGGCGGAATTCAGCTTTTAAGAAGTATTCCTTCTCTTGCGAGAGAGACACAAGCTGTCATATTAGACCAGAAGGCAACTTTTATGGTTGAACATAAACTGGGAAAAGGTGACGCAGAAGCAGTTTTGGAAGGTCTTGGCTTGGCAGCTCCTACGGGAGTTGTCATGGACATATCAGAAAGAACACGTGAAGAATTAACGCAATTTTTGGCTCGCCAAACGCAACTATCAATGCATCTCGAATTTCAAGCAGCCGTATTGCAACAAAGAGCATCTGAAATTGCTTGGAAAAATTTTGAACTGGGGCAGGTTGTTAGAGATCAACAAGCCGAATTAGCTTATTGGAGAGCTGGAGTAAGACCTACGGTTGTTGCTGACGAATCTAGACAAAGAAATCCTGAAGATGTATTTAAGAAAATGGATCCTATGGGATATTTGCGTGTTTTGGGTTTGCATCCTATGGCTTTTGAAGATCTTGACGATAATGATATTAAAGAACTTGTAGGAAGACAATATAAGTATTTTGCCTCAAAATTTCATCCAGATCATCAATCTGGTGGAAAAGCAGATGAAGACAAAATGAAATTATTAAATGAAGCGCGAGATGTGTTAGTAGATAAAGTGAAGCGTGCCCGATATTTGAGTCATTAAAAAACAAGGTTGTTTCAGAAGACACGATAGGTAATTGAGGATGAGATTATGCGGTCTTATTCTAATTAAACTTTTGGCGTTTTCCTTTTGCGATCCTGTTCCAGAAAGTGGCGTTCATTGAGAGATTTCCGTTTTTTGTTCTTGACCATTTTGCGTAATATTGGAAGCTGGTAAAACCGAATTTTTGTTGGTATTCTCTCAAGGTCATAGCATTGCTAAAAAGGCCGGTGTTTGGGTCAAAGTGGCATCCAGTGATCATTTCCATCTTGGCTCTCAGTACTTCGTCTTTTTTTGCTCGTTTCATTAGGGCGCCTGACGTTATGGAATTTCTTAGGTTTTCGGCTATTGTCGCTTGGTCTTCGTTGGGACCAGCTTTTTTGCCATATGTGCGGGCAAATCCGGTTGGGGGGATTGGATCATCAAATCCTTGGCCGGCCCTAATGGCTTCGGCACTATTTTTGTAAACATAATCTTTCATTCCGCTTGGATTTACTCTTGCCCAAGTTTTATCATCTGTCTCGAGCCCATCTATTTCATCAAAAAAGTGAAATAATTCATGATCAAAAGCCCAGTCGACACCGTCTTGTAAATTTATAACAATAGTTGAACCAAGTTGATAACCACCGGTGCCTTCTTTGCCTTTTTTTAAATCAACGCAAAAATAAACTGTTTTATTTTGAGAAGACTTGAAAAGATGTTTTGGGTAATCACTTAAAATATTAATTAATTTTGATAATTCTGATTCGATTAGTTTTTGGTTTGTTGGGGCGGAACCTGTATGGTCGCTAGTATTTGAGGGGACGCCGTAGGCAATTTTAATGCCATAGGCATCTTTTATTTGTTTAACTAGACCATTTATTCGATCGGTGTTTTTTGGATCCTGTTTTTGAACTTCTTTTCGTGGAGGGGGAGTGACTTCATTTTTTTGAAAAAATCTTTCCACTTTGGAAGGCCAAGTTAATTTTCGGCGATTTGCCTCGAGAAGCAACGGAGCTAAGCGAGTCGCTTCTTCTTTTGTGATCATTAATTCCGGACGGCTCTCGACTCCATAACCGTTATAAGAATTGAACGAAAGAATTCTGGCAAATTTTTCTGACCCTACGATATCGGTAATTTTATCAAGTAAACCTTTGTTGGAAATAGTTCGAAGGTTTCCATCGGCAAAATCAACCTTTGGTTCGGCGGGAACTTCTAAATGTTTTTCGAACAAGGAAGGCCAAGATAGACCTCTCTGGATAGCTTCTGCTAAAAATGGGCCAAGTTTATCGGCTATAGATTTTTTTTGAGCTCGGACTTTTTGAAGTTCTGCCAATTTTTCGGCAGGACTGACTTCATCTAAATCATTGTCTGAGAATATTTGGTTTGTTCTTCCGTACGCATATACTCCACGATAGCCTCTGGTTCCTTCAAATCTATTTCTAATGGTGGTTTCGACATAATTAGTCCCAAGAATATTTTTGACTTCACCGAGTAAGGCAAAATTTGAAAAATTTCTAAGTCTTCCGTCGGCAAAATCAACTTGAGGTTCGTCTGGAACTTCTAAATATTTTTTGAATAAATGTGGCCAAGAAAGTCCTCTCTTTGTGGATTCTTCTAGGAATGGGCCAAGTTGATCAGCCAAAGCTTTTCTTTGAGCTCTGATTTTTTGAAGCTCTGCCAATTTTGAGGCAGGACTAACCTTAATTAGATCTTTTGCAGAATAATCGTAGTCTATACTTCTTGCTGAAAGTACTTCGCTATAGCTATAACCTCTAGATTTTCCCGACGGATATCTTAAAGTTTCTGTAACGAGGTCTTCTCCAAGAATCGATTTTACCTCTTTAAACAAGGCGACATTTGAATGTGTTCCAAATTTTCCGTCGGCAAAATCAACACGAGGTTCGTCGGGAACTTCTAAATATTTTTTGAATAAATGTGGCCAAGAAAGTCCTCTTCTTTCGGCTTCTTCTAGCGGTGGGCCAAGTCGATCGGCTAAGGCTTGTTTTTGGGCTCTATCTGTCCGAAGAGTGGCCAATTTTTGGACAGGACTGACTGAATCTAAATCTTTTTCCCTCAATTCGCCCTCTGCATAATAATTTGATTCAATTAAAGTTCCGTATCTTCCATATCCGGCGGATCGAGGATTTAAAGTTCTTTCTACCGTGTTTGGGCCAAGAATTGTTCTCATTTCTCCTAGCAATTTAGCGTTTGAAAATGTTTTGAATTTTCCATCAGCGAAAGCAACACGAGGTTCGTCTGGAACTTCTAGATATTCATCAAACGAATGTGCCCATGAAAATTGTTTGTTTACTGCTTGTTCTAAAAGAGGCCTGAGTTTATTTGCTAAGGTTGATTTGGCTGCTCTGGCCTTTTGCAGTGAAGCTAGTTTTTCAGCAGGGCTCACATCGTCTAAATCCTTATCAGTTAAGTGATCTTCTCGTTCATGCTCATATTCAAGTACGCGGCCTCTTCTATATTCCCAAGAGTCTCTTCTTTCAGGATATAAAACATTCCGAACAGTAGTCTCTCCCAATATCTGTGCCAGTTGATAAATAATTTCTTTTTCTGACAAATTGCTATAATCTACCTGCTCATTTTTAGTGTCTTGCTGGGGTTTGGCGGAAGCGATGCCGGCTGAGGTAAGTAAGCCAATAGAAACTATAGCTGCTCTAACAAAATTGTTGAGAGGCAATGCGCTTATTCGTGCCAATGGTGTCATTTTTGGTTTTTCCGTAGATTCAACGGCAGACTCTAGATTTCTAGGCATAAAAAAATTAATTAGTATAGGTTTATAGCATATGCGACGTTCCCAGTCAATCGTAAGGGCGACTGGAGAAATAAGCGTTTTTGGATTAATAAAAATGGATGATTTTTAGCTGTCCGAGCGTATCCTCAACAAAACGCAGTTTGAGGATATGAAAAAGGATTTGGAGGATTAGGGGTGTGGTGTTTCTACCATCTAGGTCCTCTGCCCTCTGGCGGTCTAGTGCTTGATCTTGAGACTTGGCCTCTTGGAGCAGACAATGGTTCTCTCCTAGTTCTTTCTGCACCGACATCTGTCACCCTTAGACCTGTTGGTTGAGCTGGATGTATTCGCTGAGCTGCTTGAGTTGCTTGTGCTGCTTGAACGCTTGTTGCGGCAATAACTCTTTCGGCTGGTCTTTCTTGTGTTGCTTGAGCGGTTGGGGTTGAAGGGTTTGCTCTTCTGATTACTGGGGCTACCTCTTGTTGAGGAGCTACATTGGCGATTGGACTTTCTGCGTCTCCTTTAGCGTATGCGGCGGAAACACCTCTTCTAGCGGATATTCTTTCTCCCAAAACTCTCAATGTTCCTTCTTTCAAAATCCCTCTCCATCCACCTATTTCCACAAATTTTGCTAAATCTCCGAGTTCTCTATCGCTTAATTGTCCGAGTTGAGTATCTACAGTTCCTGCATTTCCACGGCCACTTTCAAAATTACGTAATACCTCAAGAGTAGGTTTTCTTTTTGGTCCTAGACCTTTTAATCCTTCATCCATATTTTTGTAATTTAGGAGGTAAATCGTTGCTTATGTTAGCTTGACATATTTCGGTTTGTCAATATAAGATATTTCCTTTTGTATTCTAAAATTGCTTATGGGTGGACAACGTGGGGAAAAAAGTCGTAAAGAGGAGCCTCGTGTAGAGGAGCCTCGTGACGAAGGGGCTAGTGATGATGAGCTTGAAAATTGGCCTCTGATTGGGGCTGAAGGTCCTAAGCATAAAATTGAATTTCCTGAGAGATGGAGGCTTGAAGAGGCAGTGGATGTTGCTATTTTGTATGTTCGGACAGAGATTAAGCGTTTGGGAATAAAAGATCCTTTGTATTTGGATCAGGAAAATGGTGTTCAGTATAGATTTCTTCTTGATACGATGCTTAAGTACAGTCGAACTCCGGAGCAAATTTGCAATATGGTGAATGGGTATTTGAATTTTTGCATGAGAGAATCGGGACAGTTTAAAAGTCCTATGTTGGAGACGATCAGAGGTGGGGATTTTAACCATAGAATTCAAGTGATAGATCAGTCTTTTTATGGGCCTTCCAAAATGCATTCTTTGAAGGGAAATCTTGGGGATAAAAAATATAGTTCTTTGGAGAAATATTCTAGAAATCCCGTTTTGGATACCGTGACTCATGGTTTGGCTCAAGGGCCTGTTTATAGATATGGCAGGGAGCCTTTTTATGATGGGGCGTATTTTTTGATGGGTGATCCGACTTCGGTTGATCATGATGGAATAGATGCTGAGAATACGGTGGTTACGAGAAATGTTCCGGATGAAAAGAGAATGACCAAAGAAAAACTAGCCAGACTGCTTCAATTTCCAAATCTTGAACAGTTTATTATAGCGGATAGAGATATGAAAGAGCCTAAACTTGGTTCAAATTTGGCGATAATCGCTGAGTATTTCTGTGAAAATAATGGAGCTGTTTATTTGAACGCGATAGATTCTACAATCATTGCGAACTGGCTGGGTGAAAAATTTGCTAAGCATAATCCTCCTTTGGAAGTGGCTTATTATGTTTGGGCTAGATTTCAACAAACAGAATTTGAGGAAGCTGCTTCTTTTATTGAATCTTATATTTTTGGTCTTCACGAAAAAAATGATCCTTGGCTTTTTGAAGCGGCTGGTGAAAAACCTGGAATTGTTCCAAAACCTGGCCAAATTTTCAGAATATATAGTGCCGCTCTTCAGAAATTGCAAACAACTCCTGACGATCCAAATTACCATAGATTGTTAGAAATAATGCCTGGAAAAGAGATAGTTCTTCCTTTCACAAAAAGTAAAACGGCTGGATATGGGGAAAGCCTAGAAATTTATTTAAGTGAATTTAAAATTCCTCCAAATCATGTTGCTCATGAATATTCTCGTGAAAGATTTATGGCAAATCCTGCTCAAGTATTGATAGCTCTTTTGAATGAAAAAGAAGTTATGCTTGAGGAGTGGGAAGGTTATGAAGGGTTTGAATTATTGGATCCTTTTGCTATTCAAGCACTTCAGGGAAGTTTGAGGTCTTGGGCGGTAGGGTTATTGCAACAGAACGCGCTGAAGAGTCTTGATAAAATGTCTTTGACGGATTTGTTTGTGTTTAGGAATGTGATTGTGAGCGAGCTTGAAAATTCGAAATTGAAAGTGGAATTGGAAAAAGTGATTGCAGTGTTGATTGATAAGGCCTATGGAGAAGCATTGAGTCATGATATAAGCGTGGAACTTCTTACAGATATGGTGAGAGGGAAAGAAGTTGATTTGAGGCAGGTGATTCCTGCTGTGGCGGCTTTGCCGCCAGATTTGAGACGAGCTCCAAGTTCTGGGAGATTGCCTGAGCTGGCTGAAGCGGCTTTGCTTGCGCAACAATTCAAGGGGGCTAGGGGTGGAGATGCGATAGTAAAATTTTTATTGGCCAATAGGTACTCTATGAATCCGGTAGAGTTGATTATGCCTTTCCCTGATGCTCCGAATTTGGAAATCATCAGACTTTACAAAGAATCGCCAAATCTATTGCTTCTTTTATCTATGTCTACGATTCTGATGTATCTCGGATATTCTCATGGCGAAATTTTGAAAATTGTAGACGAGTTGGTGGAGCGAACAGAAAAGGATTCAAGGGCGGAATTAAGTACGGTTGGACTTGAATGGGAGCAGGTGGGTGGAGTTAATGGAAGAGTGATTGCCACAGATGATTTTGCTCATTTATTTAATGTTCTTCCTCGTGGTAATGATGCTGGTTGTAATGAAATTCTTAGTCTTCCATCAACTAGTACAGAGGCGCAGGCGGCACTGATGGCTCTGATTACAAATCCTGCTAGTGGGTATTTAGATACTGAGGCTTTGTGGGCTGCTGAAAAGGAAGCTGGACAACCTCTTTCTTCTCTTCATATCAATGTTGGCCTGCCTGCTGAACTTGGTTTTTCTCAAATGGAAATGGCTGCGCAGGTAGATCCTATTATCAAGGCAACTTGGATTGCTCATGGCGGAGATGTGCAGTCTCACATGTCGAAAGGTGTTGCTAGAAGATGGGCTTCTGATTCTTTGCTTGATGTTTTTGGGGATAAAGATCGAGGAACAAAGCTGGAAATAAAGAATGCGGCTTTGGAGCAAGATGGCAGTCACACCGCAGAAATTGATCATATATTTTTGATTGCCTCTGCGTGTATGCAACATGCTAGAAGTGCTCGTGGAATTGGAACCAGTTCTGCAGGTGCAATAATGGGTGAAATTTTTGCAGAGTTTAGAACAGAAGTTGATAGATTAAAATTCTCTATAGACGAAGCTGATAGTGCAAAGCGTCTGCTTGCTGAGTATGCGGCAAAAGTTAAGGCTGAGTTGGGGTTGTAGATTTTTCCAGTAGTAATTAGTTCCTCTTAGAACTAGCTGGTCAACTTAAAATGACTAAGCTGTTGGGCGATTGTGTTTTTGGATGACTTTATCGATATCAATTGAAGCGATTCGTTGTTGCATTTCGGTTAGATCTTCTTGAGTGAAGCCATTGGCAAAAAGTGTTTTTAAGATTGTATCGTTAACGTTTTTCTTGAGTTTGTGGCTTTTGATGAGCTCTTTAATTTGAGTTAGAATTGCGGCAAATTTTCTTTCGGAAAAAATGGTTCTAATTTCATTTAACAACTCACGAAAAATGTTTGAGACTTCCTGTTGACTAGGTGTTCTTTGATGAATGGCGACAAAACGGTCCTGAATATAACGATATGGTACTGAAATATCTTCCCATGGTTCGTCGACCCCTTTCGCTAGTTCTTTATCGAGTAGTTGTTCAAAAAAATGACCATGTTTTGGATCTTGATTAGCAGCTATCCCTGCGAGAGCCTGAATGGCATTTCTATCTGGATGTTGCTCTTCAAATTCCCGATCATCGTCGTCGTTAGTGCTTACAACTCCCATTTCAAATCGAAATTGAAAACTGCCACCAAGAAGTGTATTTAACTGATTACAGGTCGAATCACGTAAACGACTGATTTCAGCTCTCGTCATCGCTCTTCCTTCTAATAGGTTGATTAAAGTATGTCCAGCCTCATGTTGTGCTTTATAATCTTTCGTCTCATTGTCGTCTAACAAGCCTATTCTTGAAATAACTTCTTTAAATGCACAAGTTGGAAGTCTCCAGATAGCGAGGGCTTTTTCTTTTAAAGAGGGATCTAAATGATGTTGTGGAGTTTCGCTCATATTTAGCTTGCAAACTGAGGGAGGTCGATTGAGCACGGTCCCCAAAAAACGGTGTGGTCTCTTTCGGATCTTTCATAAATTCCTACCTGATTAGCAGTTGCAGTAATAGCAAAAACTTTTCTTCCAACAGTTACTTTTAGGTGATTTGGACGGCGGGCAAGGTCAGCATCTTGGAGTTGCATAAAGGCCATATGTCCACTTGGGTAAATTGAAATTCTTTGTTCTCTGGCGAAATTTTGGATTACGTCTTTAAACTGTCGATTAGATTCGAATCTTCCATTGGCGTTAGTTGCTACCAAAACTTGAAGGGCGGTCATAACTCTCTGGGTGTCTTCTGCGGATTTTTGACGAAAGGCTTCATTGTCGGCCGTGTTTACATCTGCAGTTCTTTTAGCTAATGATTTGAGGCCGTCCTGAACTTCTTCCGGACTAATTATTCCTCTTGCTAGCCCATCTTTTACTAACTCTAGATTTTTTTGAGCAGTGGCCATTTCTGCCATTCTATCGGGAGTACCTAATGGAGAAGTTGGAAGAACTGATGCGTTCATATTGGAATTTTGTTAGAAATAGTATTCATTATTCTAACATAATCTCCTCGTTTCGTCAACGAAGCGGGGGATTAAGAGGCTATTGATAAATAGCGCTACCGATTTGATCTCTGAAGACTCTTGTGAGAAGCATCATGAGTGGTTTCATTGATGCCGCTGAAGCTTTTGTGAGGGGAGTTCTGGTTGAGGCATAATAAAGGTCTGGATCGACAAAATAGAGTTGATTGTCGTTGCCGATCATAATGTTTATGGAATATCTTGCTTGAAGTGCTCTTATGATTCTTTTTAAGGGATGTAGTTTGAAATTATATCCCGGTAGATCTACGAAGTCGGTCATTCTGCCATTTTTACTGTTTACCTTGAGGGCGCAATCCAGTAATAGCCATAAATCCATCAATGTTTCTGCTGGCAATGCTTTTATTTCGTCTTCGGTTAGTTCGTCTAATGTTCTCCCGTAGACTCTTTCTTGGACCATTTGTTGCCCATTGTTTATTAAGGCCATTTTTGGGACGGGGATTTTGTCTATTCCTTTTGGTTCGTAGTATTTGGTTCTCATTAATTTGATTGTTTTGACATGTCTTCCGTGTAGTTCTTTAGTGGTGTTTACAGATGGATTTCGAGGCGCTTTGATGGCGAAGCCGTCGGCTTCTTCATATAAATCTACTAACCATTGAGTTCCTTCAATCTTCTGTTCCGGCGGTTGACCGTCTCGGATTGCTCTTTCGGCAGCTTCTATTTTTTCTTCGAATGCTTCGCTCATAAATTTTTAGGGCGGAATTTGTTAAAAATGGCGCTAATTATTAGCGGAAAGAAAGGGGAATGTCAATAAATCTGACTGCCCAATCTGGTTTTGTATTGGCGCTGGTAGAGGTAAATTGCGAAGGCGGCTCCTTCAGGAGATTCGAGGATTTTTTCTAATTCTGCTCGGGTGATTTCGCGTTTCAAAATTAGTTCGAACATTGCTTGGCTCAAAGTTGCCGGAACTTGGCCGGGGCCGATGGATCCGAGGCCGTATTGAAGGGTGTTTGCTGGTTTTTTTAGGCCAACTTTGCGGAGGATTTTTGGAACTGTTGTTGTTCCGTCAAATACCCAATTCAAAGCTTCTCCTGCGACTTCGGCAGTTCCTTTGCCTATGCCAATATCATCTAAGGCGTTTTTCAAACCTGTTTCGATTATGGCGGTTGCCATGACTCTGGCGATGGTTGGTTTGTCTAAGGAAAGGCCTGTCAAAAAGTTAAACATTCTTTCGTAAATCGGAACCATGTCGGAATCGATGTGACATTCGTTTAAGCGATAGCCGTTTAGGAATTTGGCGTCGAAAGAGTCTTGTTCCAATCGGCAAAGAATATCTGTGGCAATGTGTTTTACTTGGAGACCGCGGTTGGCAAAGGTGACGTCTTTCAAGATCAGTGTTTCCAGAGGTGGGAAAGTGTCTACATCTTTTCCCAAAGGTGATTCGGAAAAAGTTTTTGGATCTTTCAAAATTCTGGCAATTGCCAATTCGGTGGATCGACTTGTGGTTAATGGATCGGTTTCTCTTACAGCATCGACTGTGCTTGCGCCGATATATCCATCAGCTTTTAGGCCGAAATTTGCTTGGACTGCGCCTGTATATTCGGTTTCCAATTCTACGTTGTAGGCAGAATCAACCACTATCTGAGCGGATGAACCGATTGAGAGCGAGGAAGAAGGAAGAGATGTTTGAATTTTTTCTGGAGTGTCACTCAAAACATTTTCCAAAATTTGGCGATATTTTTGAACTTCTGCTTGTCGTTCGGGAGCGGAAAGGGAAAGCACGTGTCCTGTCCACACAGATAACATTTTTCCTAAATTTCCTAGAGTTGTGCCATCTTGATGTTGAGAATGGAATAGGATATCGGGTTGTTCGCCGTGGGCAACTACGCGCAAAGTTTCCACTAAAAGTTGTTCTCCTCTTTTGTCATCCGGTTGCCAATCGAAAGAAGAAAATGACCAGTTTCGAACTTCAATTCCTCTTTTTTTGCAAGACTCTATGAAGTCAGGAGTGAAGAAATTATTTGTTCCGGCTCCGTATGTTGGACGAATATTTCTGGTTTGGTAATCGCTATCTTCTGTAGCTAAGCGAATGATGCGTTGGAAAATTTCCAATTCATCATCAAATTGTTCTGTGGTTTGATTTTGGAGATGAAATTCACTCTCAGCTGGAGCATGAGTCATCCCATGAAAGCCAATAATATTTCCTGATTCGTATATTTTTTTTGCGATTGCTAATTTAGCTGGATCCAATTTTGTTCTCAAAAATTCTGCTAATTTGGCTTCGTAAAGTTCTGGATCTTGATTGCGTAATTCGCTGCCAATGCCTGCGCCATTTTCTGCCCAAGCAATCCATTTACCTGGAGAAATTTCCTGCGAAATTTCAAGTTCTTGCAAAGCTTCTTCCGTGAAAAAATTCTGACCATTATAGTAAAAAATTGGAGTCAAAAATGGATATCGTTGTAAAACTTCGGCGAGTTTTAAATCGTTGGGATGAGGTCCGTCATCAAAAGTGGGACGAATTTTGCTTAAAGGATTTTCTACTTCTTCAGGCCACTCAGTCATTTCGGAAGCTTGAAGATGTTGAGATTCAAATCCTTTGAGGGGGAGAGTTGGTGGATCTTTTTCGATCAAAGCCGATTCGTCACATTTCTGAATCCATTCTTCAAATTTAGTGTGAACGTCTGATTTAACAAAGGCGCAAGCCGCAACCAAAAGGTAAAGATAGACAGGCAAACGGCCTCCTTTTTTTGGAGCGTCTGGTGGTTCTCCGCTATCGGCTGGTTTTGGCTTGAATATACTCATGGTGAAATTTTATCGGCCTCTGTTTCCTGTTCTGTGAAAAGCTCTGGTATGGAACATATAGTCTCTGGAATTGTTTCCATATACAGTGGTTGGGACGATACATTGGCCTTTTGGTGCTTGTGGAGTTTTGAAACATGGAATTGTCTTTTCTACTATTCTTTTGGTTAATAAACCAAGTTTCGCTTTTTGTTCCAAAATTTGCAGAACTCTTTCGTTTATTCCGGCCATGGTTATGTCCGGTGTTCCATCTCCATCAAAATCTTCACGATTGTTTACGGCTTGTCGGACTCTCTCTGTAATTTCTTTTAACGATCCTGATGAATGAAGAATCATTGGGATTGTAATATCCACGGCAAGTGCTCTCACAAATCTTTCTGCAGGGCCTTTATCGTGCTTTTGATTATCGCCATTTTGAACGTGAAAATCGATCACACCCATACTCATGTCGTCTGTCCAAGTAATGCCTTTGAATTCTAAAACTTTATGCAATCGGCGTCTGACAATCTCAGGGCTTAAACTGCCCGGAGTGTCTGGATTCATGTAGTTTTGAGCGTGGCCTACCATCAATCCTTGAACTTTCGGCATGGTGGTAAAGGATGGATTTATGTCGTATTTAGTATATATTTCGGCTAGCTCTGCTTTTTTGAGGGCAAGGGTTTTTTCGGCTTCGCCTAGTTCTTGTTTTTGCTTTCTTCCTTTTCCGGTTTTGGCTAATTTGGCTACGCTTCTTTCCAGTTGTTTTACTTCTCTTTGTAAGCCACGGATCTTGTGATCCATCGTATAGCCTCCCCAAATCTCATCGTGAAAAAGTTGTCCGGAAATAGCATCTCTGAAAGGAAGCATTGTTCCATCCGATGGGCCCATATCTGAAATTCCTGGATCAACTTTTTTATGTGGATTTGAAGGCATTTTACCTGTTCCAGCAAAGTGTTTTGGAGCGATCATCGTGTCTGTTCCTGCACTTTGGAAACCTTTGATGTAATGAAAAGCAAGAGCCATTACGGTGTGGGCATCCTCGCCATAAGATTCGTCATTTTTTTCCATGAATTGATCGCCGTCTATATCTTCTACAACATCTAAAACCGGAGCAAAATTGACAACAATTCCGATGTCTCGGCACATTCTGGCAATAGCTACTCCGTATTCTTGCATCTGTTTTCGGAAACGAATTTGTCCTTCGAAATCTTTTTTTACAACTAAGGCTTTGAAAGCTCGACCTAAAGTTTCTTGAGAGGGGAGTTCTGTTCCTTCTGCTTTGGCCATTTCCAAAAATTCTGCAGGAACTCCGTATTCTTTTGCGTCTTCTTGGGTTAAGCCGAGGTGCTTGGTAAATCCTCCGACTATATCCATGGTGATGAAAGGAGGGATTTTGCTTTTTGCCATAATCTCAATGGCTGTTCGATTTGCTTCGTCCAAAGTTCTGGCGTCTGATCTAAAGATATGTACTCCGCCAATGGTTTCACTGGATTTCAACCAATCCGTAAGCCAATCTGTGAACTCAATGATTCTTGGATTTGAGCTGAGTTTGCGATGATTTAGGGTTCTGTCGGTGAGGTCGGCGGCGCGGCTTGGATAGGCCGAACCGTGATAAATTTGAGCAATTTTTTCTTCTAAGGTCAGGCCGTCTAAAGTAAATTCATCGCCGTCGTGTTTGAATTGGATTTCAGCGGCTTCATCGCGGGTGGCTTCTTTTGCAGTATAGATGCCGATTGCGCTAAGGAGAGCAACAGAAGTTATATTTAGGAGTGTTCTAAGGCGTGGATGTGATGAAAGAGGTCCTCTTCTTGGGGCGGGATCGGTATAATCCGGCGCTGCAGGGTCGGCGTCTGGGGTCGGTCTAGCATCCGGACTAGAGGTTCCCGGAGGAGTTATTCCTGGATCTGGCTGCTGATCTGTAGTTCCACTACCGTCTGGGCTCATTTGATAATGAGTTAAATGAAGGATGTATTTAACCATTATTGACCAATAATGTCAAGGCTGTCGGAGGCAAAATGGAGATGGGCTCGACTGGGGAATATTTGGGGCTATAATGGGCGCATGCCACCAAGACATCCGCGTCCCAAAAAATTGAATAAATATGACAATCTGAGCAAGCCTCAGGCGGAGTTTGATTTTCATGATAAAGGACTTTTGAGGGAGAGCGATATGAGAAATTTGGCAGATGAGTTTTTGGAGGAATGTGAGCGCAGGAAATTAACAAAAGTGCTTTTTATTACTGGAAAAGGCCTCCATTCCAAAATGGGAATGCCAATTATAAAGCCGTTTTTGAAGAAATATCTGCAAGGTTTACCGTTTGTTCTGCGGGTTTACGAAGGAAGAACTGATCGAGGAGGGTCGGGAACACTCGAGGTGGTTATGAAGTTTTAAAATTAGTTGATCATTGTCGGCCCTGCATTTCCGCCGCCTTTTTTCCTAAAATCCAGAGGATTGTTGGGAACTACTCCATCAATTTTGACTCTGGCTAAAGCGGCTCGAACTTCATCACCATTTCTACGAATATCGGCTACTGTACCAACAACATCTTCAATTCCACCTTTTTGATTTACTTTATGCCCAATTACTACTTTCCCTTCAGAAGCATAGAAAGCGCTTTGTAAAACTATTCTTGCAAATGATTCTTGTCCTAATGGATTGGTGCGTCTAGGAAATTCTCCAGCTTGGTAATCAATGCTTGATAATTCTGGAACATATCTTCCTCCTGCATCAAAAACGAAGGATCCTCTGCCTTTTTCGTTAGGTTTATCAACAACGTAATCCAAAGAGTAATCGTCATTTGGAAGTTTGTTTAGTGTGAAAGTTTGACCGTTATAGACGATAGGAAAGTTAAGTTTACCTTCGAGGCCGAGGAGCATATTGGTGTTTTCTCTGTTTTTAGGATCCTCGCCATGGTGACCAGGGGTTGCTATTGTCATACAGTTTTGTTTTAGGAACGTAGTCATATTATACTACAAAAGACCATGTGGGTCTAGTGGGCGTTGGGGGGGGTAGTTTTTTTTGACGGACGTGATTGCTTTTTCTTTTGTTTTGAAATTTAGGATTGTTTGTGGTATCTTGGTCTCCATTTTTTAACTGTAAAATATATGGCTGGAACTTTAGAGGGGGAACCAATTGATGCTGGTGTGCAAGATGGCGATGATATGACTCAAACTGGAGTTGACGCTGGACAGGTGGCTGGGACGGAGGCTACTGATACCGAAGTTGCCGCTTTGGATAAATTAAGGGCTGATGGTCCTCAAAAAGGACAAAGAGTAATAAATGATACGAGAAATGGCTTAGTATTCAGACAGGAGTATAAGGTGATAGGAGTTCAAGGTGACGTAGTTTATATGCGCGAAGAAAATGAAGGAAGTCCTTACTTGCACACGGTTTCTTTAAGTCAGTTGCAACCTGCCGATGTTAGGCATCCAAATTCTTTGGCGCCAGAAATGTATGGTTGGGTTATACAGGAAGGAATTGAGGTTGGTTGGGTTCCACCTGAAGACTTTACTGAGCGAATAAAGGCCTTGATGGCCGAGGTTTAGTCTCATGTATCTGGATAGTTGGTGATGAGTTGTGATATATTTTCACCAAATGATAAAAAATTGCGAACAATGTAGTAAGCAGTTTAAATTCTCTCAGGAAGAATTGGATTTTTTTGCGCGAATTTCGATGCCTGTTGCTACTTTTTGTCCTGATTGTAGGCAGCAACGAAGGCAGATGTTTCGCAATGATCGAGTTTTTTATCGTAGGAAGTGTGATATGAGCGGAAAATCGTTTATTTCTCTTTATCCACCGAAATCTCCATACAAAGTTTTTCAGCCTTCCGCTTGGTACAGCGAGCAATGGGATCCGATGAATTACGGCAGGGATTTTGATTTCAAT
>CAINDQ010000109.1 GCA_903847465.1 uncultured Candidatus Peregrinibacteria bacterium | reverse complement strand
TTTTTGCTCCCGCTTTTACTTTTTCAGGATTCTCAATTATGAATTTAACATCAAACATTATTGAATTGGTTAGTTTGCTTTGCTGACGTAAGCGAAATCTTCAGTGTTGATTTTGATGATGTCGCCTTCGTTTACGAATAGTGGAACTTTTAGAGTTAGGCCGGTTTCGATAGTGCAGTCTTTTAGGGCTCCTGTAGCGCTATCTCCCTTTACTCCTGGTTCTGCAAAAGTAACTTTGAAATCCATTTTTGGAGGAAGTTGGATGCTAACTGCTAAGCCTTCGATGTGCATAGCGTGGCATTCTGTTCCATCTTTTAGGAGTTTTGCGGCATCGCCAATGGATTCCTTGTCCAAAGTGAATTGTTCGAAAGAATCATTGTCCATGAAATTGTAATTGGTGCCATCGCTGTATAAATATTGGCATTTTCGATACTGAACATCGGCGGTTTCTACCGCCTCGCCTGATTTATAAGTGACTTCAGCGGTTTGTCCGCCGGTTAAGCATTTTAGTTTTGCTCTGGTGAAGGCTGAACCTTTGCCTGGACTGACGAATTGAGCTTGGATTACGACCCAAGTTTGTCCTTTGTGGAGTACAGCGATTCCTTTTCTAATGTCTGTTGTTGATGCCATATTATTAATTGTTAAGCATTTTTGATAAAGGGAAAAGTAGAACTTCTTCGATGGTTTTTTTGTTGAGTAAAACCATGAATAATCTATCAATTCCAAGCGCAATTCCGGCGCATGGAACCGTGATGGATTCTAGACTAGTCAGAAATTCTTCGTCAACATGAAACACTGGTTTGTTGAGTTTCTTTCTGAGGGCTTGTTCTTCGAGGAGGCGATTTCGTTGTTCTTTTGGGTCGATCAGTTCGGAATAAGCGTTGGCGATTTCGTTGCCGGCGATGTAGAGCTCAAAGCGTTCTGCCCAGAATGGATCGTCTTGTTTTTTTCTGGAAAGGGCGGCTTGGCTGGCTGGATAGTCGTAGACGAAAACTGGCTTTTCAAAGCCGAGAAATGGCTCTATGTCATTTAGGAAAATTTTGTAAAATATGTCGTCCCAATCTTTGAGTGCGTCGGTATTGTAGCCTTTGACTTGGGCTGTTTTGGTAAAAGTTTCGTAGTCTTTATTTTGGTCGAGATCGATTTGGCAATATTTTTGGAAAAGTTCTTTGGTAGATAAGCGAGTGAAAGGTTTTTTGAGGTCGACTGTGTGTTCGCCGAATTGAAGGGTATCTTTTTCGGCGAGGGTCGTGATCATATTTTCACAGTCGGTCATGAGATCTTTGTAGTCGGCATTGGTGCGATACCACTCGATCATAGTGAATTCTGGATTGTGACGGCCACCACCAACTTCACCGTTTCGGAAAACTTTGGTTAAGTTATAGATGTTTCCGAAACCTGCTCCGAGCAGTTTTTTCATCTGAAGTTCGGGAGAAGTGTTGAGGTAGAGAGGCGTTGTTTTGCCGTGTGGATCTATAAAATCTGACTCGAATGGAATTAGGTGAGGCTCCATTCCGGGAATCGTGACCATGATTGGAGTCTCAACTTCCAAGAAGCCTGCGCTATTAAAAAAATTACGAATTTTTGCGGTCAGCTGATTTCTCTTCTCAGCTATTTCTCGATCGTAGATCATTATGGTTGCGATAATTTTAGGCAGGCTGTTTCGATTCCTGTGCTGTCTATTCCTGCGTCTTTGTAGAGAGCGGCTGGTGTTCCGGAGAGTTCGTAATGAGTGGTTCCGAGGATCTCGAATTTATCTATGTCGAAATTTTCAGTGAGTAATTTTCGGGATAGCTGTGCGCCAAAACCACTATAGACGTTGTGATCTTCCACTGTAATTACTTTCTTTGTTTTGCGAATTGAATTTAAAAGCGTGTCGTCGAATTGTTTTGGAGAACTCACAATTATTAATTCTATAGAAATTTCTGGGTGCGTTGTTTTTAGATTCTCGTACGCTTTTAGAGCTTCAGAAGTGATTGCGCCCAAACAGGCTAAGGTGATGTCTTTTCCTTCTTTTAATAATTCGCATTTTCCATATTCGTATTTATAATTTTCATCAAAAAGGATTTCGCCATTTTCTTTAGTGATTGTCGGAAGTTTGTGACGGCCCATTCTGACATAAAAATTTCCGAAGTGAGAGGCGATATATCTGATGATGCGATCAGTATGATTTGGGTCGGCCGGCTCGATAATCATAGTCTCGTAAAAGCCCATAAATGAGCCCATATCGTCGATTGCTTGATGAGTTGGACCATCTTCGCCAACGGAGAGTCCGCAGTGTGTGGCGACCATTTTTACGTTGCAGTGATTGATGTCATTTACTCTGGCTTGGTCTTTGGCGCGGCTGGTCATGAAGGCTCCGAATGTTGAACAAAATGGAATGTAATTTGAAAGAGAAAGTGAACCGGAAAGAGAGACCATTTGTTGTTCGCAAATTCCACATTCAATGTATTGTTTTGGAGTTTCTTCGGAGACAAATTTCACCATGACAGAGCCTTTCAAATCTGCTGATAATCCGAGGATTTCTTTGTTGAGTTTAGCAAGATCTACAAGCGCTTTTCCATAGGCTGTGCGGCAATCTGTCACGTCTTCTTTTTTGTATAGAATCGGTGTGCCGGTGTTGATTTTTAGGTCACTTAAAAGTTCTGGAAATACTTCTTTGTCGGGATGCCACTTGATCATTTTTTTAAAATCTTCGATGTCTGATTTTTCTTGTTCCGTCATAACCAAAGATGCCAAAACTTTGTCGGCTTCTTCTGGTTTTGGTGGGCTGCCGTGCCATTTGGAAATCAAATTTCTTCCATCTGGTTCCATGAATTCGATTCCTTTTCCCATGATGGTGCTGCCGATAATTGCAACTGGCTGAGTACCTTCTTTATAGGCTTCTGCAAGCGCTTCCCACATTGCGGCGAAATCATGTCCGTCTACTTCAATCACTTTCCAATTTGCTGCTTCAAATATTTTTTTGACGTTGATGTTTTGGACTTCTTTCAAGCTCGCAGTGAGTTGAACTTTGTTGTAGTCAACGAAGGCGATTAAGTTGTTTAAATTATTTTGTGCTGAGAAATTTAAGGCTTCATAAACTTGTCCTTCTTCCATTTCGCCATCACCCAAAGTAAGGAAAGTCTTTTCATTAGAGCCGTTTAGTTTTGCCGCCATCGCAAATCCGGAAGCGGCAGAAACACCAACTCCCAGAGGTCCTGTTCCATAAAAAATTCCGTCTACAAATCTGGTGACGTGACCTTCATACATGGATCCAAATTTGCGGAAAGTATTAATGACTTTTTCTTTGTCGGCATAGCCCATTTCTGCCAAAACGCTGTATACGCCAGGAGAGATATGGCCGTTGCTGATCACGATTTTTTCGCCTGTCTGGCTCAAAATAAAAGTATACAAAACGGCGAGATAATCCAGGTTTGAGAGTGATCCTCCTGGATGTCCGCTTTGTGAAATTTTTAGAGTTTCGGTGATGGTTCGGCGGCAAGATTTAGTAAAAACGTGCATGAAATCGATCTGTTCTTGTGTCAGTTTTTCGCCCAGTTTTGGTAAGTTTGTGAACATTATAGATATTCTTTTAGTAATAGTTCTTTTGTGAATTTCTTGCCCAATTCGACTGCCGGTTGATCGAACGCATAGATCTTATAAAATTCTCCGAGAAATGCAACTGACGTTTCAAAAAGCATAAATAATTCTCCAAGATTTTCTTCGGAAACTTTAGGAATTTTTATAGTGATATTTGGGCGATTATTGTGTGTGAGAGCCATTTCTGTGCCTTGTTTCTCGAGTTCGAGTAGGCGATTGAAAGAGATTTTTTTATTCATAAGCTCAAACTCTTTTAATTCAGGATGCGAGTTTGGAATGTAAAGATTTTCTGACAATTTCTCAACTTCGATGAACATAATTAATTTGTCATTTGGGCCATCGTTGAAAAGTTGAATTTGAGAATGTTGATCGGAAACTCCAAGGGCGCGGAGAGGTGTAATGCCATTTCCTTTTTTACCAATACTTTCAGCAAGAAGTTGAGTATACCAAATACTTAGGAAATCCAATTCTTGAGAATATGGCATCAGAACGTTAATGTTTTTGCCTTTCTTGGCGAGTAAATATTGAATTGCAGCGAGTTGAAATGGAGTATTTTCTTCGATGTTTTTCTTCAAAAATTCATCACGAATTCGTTTTGCTCCTTCGATCAATTCTTCAATTTTTATTCCAATCAATCTGGCAGGCAGTAAGCCAACAACTGTTAGTACGGAAAATCTTCCCTCGATGTTTTTTGGAACGTCAAATGAGGTGATTTTTTCTTTGTCCGCGATCATACGGAGAATGCCTTCTTTTTCATCTGTGACGAATACAAAATGGTCAGTGATTTTTAGTTTTTTGTCTTTGCATTTCTGGCGGAAATATAGGTACTGACTGATGGTTTCGATGGTTGAGCCAGACTTTGAGATGACGATGAATAGTGTTTTTTTGAAGTCGATATCAGATTCTATTTTCTTGATTTTGACTGGGTCGATGTTTGTGACGATGTGCAGTTTTGGTGCTTTTGATTTGTTTGGTAAATATCTGAGCGCATGTTTCAAACAAAGTGTGCCAAGTGCTGATCCGCCAATTCCTAGAACTACGATGTCTTTGTATTTTCCTTCGACTTTTTTGGCGTATTTATTGATGTTTTGGAGCTGACTTTTGTCGTCGATAATTGTGTAAAAGCCTTGGTTTTTGCTCTCGATTTCGCGTAAATATTTCTCAATCAATTTCCCTTGGGCAAGAATTTCTGCACGAGTGATCCCGTGAGTTTTGCCGATTTTCGCTAGATTTTCGAAGTTTAAGTAAAGCATGTGGCTGTTTTTGTTGAGCAGTTGCAATATACGGTATTTTTTGGGGCGGGACAAGGGGGGAAGTTTTGAGGTCTTTCGAGGTTGTTTACAAGCCGAGATAAAAATGTTATAATAATACAATGTTTTTGAATAACTGTGCCTGAATTTATGCCTGAAAACGATCAAAATATAGATTTGTCCATGCTTGATTTTGAGGGTGGAGAAGGTGATCCGCAGCTAGCTGAGCTTGTGGTAGCGAAATTAAATGAATTACCTTCGCCTGAGTTTCACGATCGGAATGGGTGGCATTTTATGGTGGGGAATCAGGCTGTTTTGAAAGCAGTTCCTTGGCTTGATCCTAAAACCGGAGAATTAATTGCAAAACCTCCGCTTTGGACAATGATATTTCCGAGGACGGATGTGGTTGCGAAAGCGGACTATGTTCAGAATTTGCCTTCAGTCAAAGCGGAGAGTGGAGAATATGTTCCGGGAGTTCGACCATTAAGAAATCCGGCAACTGGAGAAATCGTAGAAAGAAAAGTACCTTGGGTAGAGACTGAAACTTTGGGGCAAAACGGCTCTCTTATTTTGAGTGAATACAAGCCTGGTTTGGAAGTTTCAAAAGGTGCTAAAAGGAGATATAAACATAATCCGCAACAAGAATTTGATGATCCGACAGATCGTAGTAATTTGAGATTTTTCAATTGGTTGTACATAGATAGGTCGCTTGTGCACGCGCTTGGACCGATTCATTGGGAGCATGAAAGGCCTTTTGATAGTCCTGAAATTGGTGCTGGAAAAAGGGCTGTTATTGGCGCAAATCTTGGTGGAACTATTATGATGGGCCATGGGCCAAATGGGCTTGAGACTGAGGGGCAAATCATGTGGAAATTTAGAGACATGAGAGACCAAGATCCTAATTTCAAAGAACAATTTGAGAATTATGAAGTTGCTTCTTTTGTTTTTCCGCGGGCGAAAAAAGACAAGGATTCTGATCCAACTTATGGGATAGACAGTTCTCAGATAGAAATAGATTTTATTGCAGATCTGGCGATTGTGCTGACGTGTGCGTGGAATGATATTACGCCTGAGGAGAGACGTGCTTTTGATGGATTTATTGTGACAATAGGGACTGATACTTCTGTCGAAGCATTTACTTTACTCAAGATGATGCTTGGGCCAAATTGTCCTTTTTCGGTGATTGGTGCGGCGGGAATGGATCCTATTGACGATCCGGGATCGGATTCGCCAATAAATTTCAAAAGTGCCTTTGCAGATTTGAAAGCTTTGAAGAAAAAAGGATTGGCAACTGTGGCGATAAGACTGGAAGGTGGACTTTATGATCCGACAAAAACTAAAAAAGTTTCTGACAAAAAAGGTGGATCTTTCAAAGGGGCGAGATATAAAGATCCGAAATTCCTGACGGAAAAAGGGGCCAATGGTTTTAGAAAAATTAGCGAAGCAGAGCTTAACGGAAAGTATAATGAGACAGTGGCTTTCAGGGGAGCTGATCAGGTCAAATTGATTTCGCCAAATATTTCCGTTGATCCATTTATGTTGGAAAGAGAAGTGAAGGAATCTCCGGCGAAAGCAATCTTGGTTGAAACATATCCTTCATTTACGCAGGCTTCTAAAGATTTTCAGGCTATTTTGCGAGGCGCTTTGGGTAGACCAATTTTTTATATCAATCAAATTCAGGGAGGTGTTGTTGGGAAGAAATATCAAGCTGCGCCTGATTTGGAAAAATATGGAGTTAGTTCTTTGAATATGACAGGACATGCGGCTAGGGCGAAGCTGAATTACGCTATAAATTTCTTCGGAGATGATAAAAAAATGATTGTGGATTTTATGACCGCAAATGATTTTGTGGGAGAACAGTCGCCGAATTTTATGGCAATAAGGAATGCTCAAAAAGCTCAGCTTGATGCGGTGACTTATGCCTGTAGAGATAAAGTCAGTGGAGTTTTTGCAGGAAATGTTACGGTTGTTAGAATTTTACCGAAAGATGAAGACGCTCCATTGGTGAGAGAGGAGGGTATGCCTATTGAGCCGGAGGTGATTTAATGGTATAATAATCTAATGATTTTTAACGAATCTGAATATGGCGCCAAATGATGTAGAGAAATTGCCGGATCATTCAGTGGATGATCAAGATAAAATAAATGAAGAATTAATGGCTAATGCTAAGGCTGTTTCTGATGGGGCAAATGATAACAATCTTAATGTTTCTGATCCGAATAAGGGGATTGAAGGTGTTGTAGGTCCCGCAAGGGATGCTATGGCCCAGGCAAAAGCGGGGGCAGAATTGGAAAATATAAAAAATAGTTCGAAAGCGGAGGAAATTGAGGCTTCAAAGAGGGCAAATCAACTATTGGCACAGATTGATGGATCTGCTGTTTCTACTAAACCTTCCAATGAAGGCGCTCTCGCACAAGGACCTGAAGTTTCTAAGGATGCTGTGAAATTGGCTCAACAGACAGCAGCTAAAGAGGCAGGAGAACTCGCTGATCATCTTGGCACAAATCTTCAAGAAAATAGTAACGAAGCTGCTGCGTAAACTTTATTTTTTGTCGACAACCTCAGCGTCTACGACGTCATCTTTTTTCTCATCTTTGCTTTCTTCTTTGTCGTCGGTGTGTGTGACTTTTACGCCGTCGTCTTCTTTTGCTTCTGGCTTTGCAGCTTCAGCATTTTTATAAAGTTCTGCTCCTACTTTCTGAATTGCCTGACTCAAATCTTCGGCGCCTTTTTCGAGTTCTTCTTTTGTGGCGTCTTTGTTCTCAAGCACTTTTTTGAGTTCGGCGATCTTTTCTGTGACTGGATTTTTGAGTTCGTCAGAAACTTTGTCTCCAGATTCTTTTAAGGTTTTTTCAGATTGTAGAACGATTGATTCGGCGCGATTTCTGGCTTCGATAAGGTCTTTTTTCTTCTTGTCATCTTCGGCGAATTTTTCAGCTTCTTTCTTCACTTTCTCAATGTCTTCTTTGCTCATGTTTCCACTGCCTGTGATTGTAATGTGTTGTTGTTTGCCGGTAGCTTTGTCGTGAGCTGTTACTTTCAAAATTCCGTTGGAATCAATGTCGAAGGTAACTTCGATTTGTGGAATGCCACGTGGTGCGGCTGGGATTCCATCGAGAACGAATCTACCTAATGATTTGTTGTCAGAAGCCATTGGACGTTCACCTTGAACGGCGTGAACTTCTACGGAAGTTTGGCTATCTGCTGCGGTAGAGAAGATCTGAGATTTTGAAGTTGGAACGGCAGAATTTCTGTCGATCAAAACTGTATTTACTCCACCAAGTGTTTCTATTCCAAGAGAAAGAGGAGTGACATCGACCAAGATAATATCTTTTACAGTTGAATCTCCGGATAAAATTCCTCCTTGAATGGCGGCGCCAATTGCGACAGCTTCATCAGGATTGACACTTCTATTTGGTTCTTTTCCGAATATTGTTTTCACTTTTTCTTGAACGGCTGGCATTCTGGTAATACCTCCAACCAACAAAACTTCATCGATGTCGCTTGCGAATATTTTGGCGTCTTCCATCGCTTTTTGGCATGGAGCAACCGTTTTTTCGATCAAGTCTGAAACCAAGTCTTCCAATTTCGAACGTGATAATTTTGTTTCAAAATGTTTTGGACCGCTGGCATCTGAAGTTAAATATGGAAGAGAAACCGTAGTTTCGTGAACAGTAGAAAGTTCAATTCTGGATTTTTCAGCAGATTCTTTTATTCTCTGAATCGCCATTTTGTCTTTGGAAATATCGATGCCGAGAGATTTTTTTACTTCAGCCATAATCCAATCCATGACGATCTGATCCATGTCGTCACCACCAAGTTGAGTATCGCCATTTGTGGATTTTACTTGGAAAACTCCTTCGCCCATTTCAAGAATGGAAACATCAAAAGTACCTCCACCAAAGTCGTAGATAGCAATTTTTTTATCGCCACCTTTTTTGTCAGCGCCATAAGCTAAGGCTGCAGCTGTTGGTTCATTGATGATTCTTTTTACAGTTAGTCCGGCCATTTCTCCGGCGTCTTTTGTGGCTTGTCTCTGAGAATCGTTGAAGTATGCAGGAACTGTGATAACAGCTTCTGTGACTTTTTCACCAAGATATTTTTCAGCATCAGCTTTCAGTTTTTGAAGAACCATTGCAGAGATTTCTGCTGGGCGATGTTGTTTGCCATCAAGCACGATTTCTACTTCGCCGCTTTTTCCTTTTTCACATTTGAATCCCACTCTTTTTATATCCTTTTGGCATTCGTCATATTGACGGCCAATGAAACGTTTTGCGGAATAAATGGTGTTTTCAGGATTGGTGGTTGATTGGTTTTTTGCAACGATACCAACCATTCTCTCGCTATTTTTGATAGCAACAACGGATGGTGTAGTACGATTGCCTTCGGCATTTGCGATTACTTTTACTTCACCGCCTTCCATGACGGAGACGCATGAATTTGTAGTACCTAAGTCAATTCCAATAATTTTAGACATAATTTTGAATGTTAAAATGTTAGCACTCACTATTATAGAGTGCTAAGAGTGGGTGGTCAAGAGATTTTTTTCTATTTCTTTAGGCTTTTCAGGAGGTAGTAGCCTGAGAATACGGCGAAAAATGCGTTGAGCCAGAAGAAAACCCAGTTTATTTCTATGAAGCTAAAAATGGCGATTAGGATACTGCCGAGGGTTAGGGCGAGGCCGCGTCTGAATGAGCCCATTTTGAAGGCGTAGCCAAGGCCTACTCCGGAGAGGCCGAGCACAAAGAAGATGGTATTGTAGCCTTCAAATAAATATAAAGACCAAATTATAAGCGCTAATCCGCAGAGACTGATTATCGGGGTGTCTATTTTGTCGGGAGTATTTAGCATCATGAAGATGCTGGAGATCACGATGAGGATTTGGAGAAGGACGAAAAAGATGGTTCCGCCCTGAAGGTAGCCCAAAATTGCATAGAGAAGCATGATGAATCCACCGATTGCAAAGAGCCAATTCTTGAATGATTTTGCGGGATGAGTCAGACCTTTTTTATCTGGCCAAGCGGCGCCTGTGACGAGAATTAGTGAGCCGATTAGTCCTGTGAGAAAGATGTAATCCATGTTTATGCTTTTTCTCCGTTACCAACTTTTACTTTGGCGTGTTTGATGACGCGTTTGCCGAGAATGTAACCGGCTTCGAGCTCTTCTACGACCATATCTTTTTCGCCGGGTCCTTGAATTAATGCTTCGTGAAAGTTTGGATCGAATGGTTGTCCGGTTGTTTCAATTCTTTGCATGCCGGTCTCTTCCATGGCTTTGTATAGGCCTTTTATGGACATGTCGATGCCTTTGTACCAGTCTGCCGCTTTGTCCGGAACGTGTTTTTCGGCGAGTTCAAGATTTGCTAAAATTGGCAAAATTCTTTTGATCAATTCGTAATTGGCCATAAAAATAGTGTCGACTCTTTCTTCGTCTGCTCTTCTGCGCAGGTTTTGCATATCGGCCATGGTGCGCTTTGCCATTTCAGTCATTTCTTCTAGCTCTTTTTTTGCTTTTTCAATTTCTAAGTCTTTTTCTGCGAGTATTTGTTTCATTCCACCTTGTTCTTTTTTTTCCGCTTGTTTCTTGGCATCTGCGAGCATTTTCGCAAGATCATCTTTTGGGTCAATTGGGTTTGTATCCGTCATTTTAATAATTAATTATCGAGTAGTTTTTTGACTTCTTCCAAGATCACTATGTTGAAAGGATAGTTCATTCTTTTTGGGCCGAGGATTCCGAGATAACCTTTGAATCCACCTTTGTTGTATCTGGTGACAATGATGCTGCAACTTTGAATTTGAGGGAGAATACTTTCTTCACCGATGAAGGCTTTGGCAGAATCGTCGAGAATATTCAAAGAGGCCAAGGTTCTTACAAAATTATCACTTTTTTCCAGTACTTCAATAACTTCGCTAGCATGAACTGTGTCGCCGACGAATTCAGGTTGGCGCAGAACATTCGACATGCCCAGAAAGAAGGTGCGAGGATTGTCTGGAGTAGTCGCAAAGCTAGCCATGTTTGTGGCGCGAGCAAGCAATGAAACAGCGTCATATAGGCTTTCGCGGACTTTTTGAGTGGTATATTCTAACTGGATATTTTTGATCGTGGTTAAGGCCTGTGCGCGCACGAGATCGTAGTCTGCGATTTCATCTACGAAAGCGCGATAACCTTTGTCTGTAGGGACTCTGCCGGCTGAAGTGTGAGGTTGGAAAATGTAGCCGTCTTCCTCCAAAGTCATCATGTCGTTGCGAATAGTGGCAGGGGATACGTGAAAATGATAGCTCACCAAAATTGTCTGAGAACCAACCGGTTCAGCAGTTTGGATGAAGTGTTTCACGATTGCACTTAGGACTTTTTTTCGGCGCTCTTCGGACATACTTTGAAATTTACGATTAGCACTGCCCATTATAGGGTGCTAATTCTAGAAATTCAAGAAATTGGTTGTAATTTTATTGACTTTTGGGGGCTTGGATGGCATACTTGACATGTTGAGTAAAATATTATGAACATACAAAGCTACATAAAGCAGTCGTTGAGTGTTTTTGGCCTTACTGAGGGCGAAAATAGCGTCTATTTTGCGTTGTTGCAAAAAGGAGCTTTGGATGCCTCTGCGATCAAATC
Source organism: uncultured Candidatus Peregrinibacteria bacterium (assembly GCA_903847465.1). Classification (GTDB taxonomy): domain Bacteria; phylum Patescibacteriota; class Gracilibacteria; order UBA1369; family LOWO2-01-FULL-3; genus CAINDQ01. The sequence continues at coordinate 23,654 of CAINDQ010000109.1, read as the reverse complement.
TGAGACAAAATACAGTACTGCCGGAATTTACAAAATTTTGGATTCTTTGATCGAAAAAGGATTCATTACTGCTGTCGAAAAGAGTTTTCCGGTAAATTATATCGCGATTCCTTTGAATAATATTGCCAAGAAATTTGCGGTGCATGGAAGAAAAATGAGTAGGATTGCGGACAAGTTTTTTGAGCTTGGAAAGTTGTCAAAAATTTCTACAGAAACGGAGATTTACGAAGGGGATTCTCTTACTGATTATTATTTGGATATTCCATATAAGATTGATGATGCGATTTGGTGCGTGGGCTCTTTTGGGGCGGTAATGAAGTTTTTTGGCCCTGAAGTTGAGCAAAGTTTTATCAAAACTAGAATCAAAAAAGGCAAACATGCTTCGGCTTTGATTTTTGATCAGTCGGATGTTTCTCAGGATCTTGCGGGAAGAGATCGTTTGGAAAAACGTGAGACCAAGTTTATTCAGAATGGTGAATATCCTGTCGAGTTCTCTTATCTTTATGGTGATACATATTTGAATTTTTATAAGAACGCCGAGGGCAAAGTAAAAGTGCTTCGTGCCGAGTCTCCAGATCTTGCGAAAGCAAAGCTGATTCAGTATCAGATGATGTGGAATTCTACTGTGAGGTAGAAAATTTTCATGGCTATTTGCGTTGATTGTAAGCCATTTTTGCGTTAATGGTTTCTTTGTTTTATACTAAAGTGGTCGTATTTCAAAAACCGCATACAATATGGTCTTAGCATCTAAAAACTCGATTATGAAGACTTGTAAATCATGCGGTACAAATTTTGAAATTTCCGAAAATGATCAACAATATTTTTTAGTGCATGGAATTAGTCATCCGGAATATTGCCGAATTTGTAGCTGGGGAAGAAAGCTTTCTTGGCAAAATGAATATCAAATTTATAAAAGAAAATGTGATGCGACGGGGAAGACAATGATCTCTGTTTATAAAGAGGGGACGGAGTTTCCAGTGTATGAAAAAGAATATTGGACGAGTGGGGAGTGGAATTTGCCGGAGGCTACTTATGATGAGAATAAGCCTTTTTTTGAGCAATATTGGGAGTTCTCAAAACGTGTTCCACGACCAAGTACAAATCGCGTTGGTGCGGAAAATAGTGAATATGCACATCTGATTTTTGATTCAAAAAGTTGTTACTTGAGTTTCCAAGTTTTTCAGTCTGAAAATTTGATTGGGTGTTATCGTGCGGTTAGAATGAAGGACTCTGCAAATTCGTTTTTCTGTATCGAATCGGAGCTTTTATGCGAATGTGTAAACTGCAGTAAATGTTACAATTTGAAGTTTTCGGAGGACTCAGAAAACTGCCATGATTCGGCGTTTTTGTATGATTGCAAAGGATGTAAAAATTGTTTTATGTGTTGGAATTTGAGGAGCAAGGAATTCTGTTTTCAGAATGAAATGCTTTCCAAAGAAGAGTATGAAAAGAAAATGGCGGAGTATGATTTAGGGCTTTTGGCTGGGCAAAAGAAGGCCAAGCAGGAATTCCATAATCTGCGCGAAAAGTTTACGGTGAAGGCGCTACATATGATCAATTGTGAAAATTGTTATGGTGATTATTTGGTGGGATGCAAGGATTGTAATGAGATTTATTTTTCAGATGGATGTCGTGATAGTAAAAGTATTTTGAGAGGCACTGAGGATATCAATTCTTATGATTCGGTGGTTGGTGGAAAGATCGAAATTTGTTACAACACGTTGCAGCCGGGGTGGTGTTATAAATGTGCTTTTTTGAATAGTTGTAATCGTTGTAGTGAAACTTATTTGTCTGAGAGTTGTGATGATTGTAAGGAATGTTTGGGATGTGTTAGTTTGAAAAGAGGAAATTTCTGTATCTTTAATAAACGTTATACAGAAGAGGAATATCGTCGTTTGAAAGATAAGATATTTGCAGAGTTGGCTACGAATGGAAATCAATTTGAAGAGTTTTTTGATCCGGCAAAATCTCCATTTAATTACGAAGAAACTATTGCCGATTTATATTTTCCAAGAACAGAAATGAAAACTTCTGACGGAAATTTTGGTGAAGGAAAATGTGCTCTTTGCGGAAGAATTTCGGTATTTTCGGAGGCTGAGAAAAAGTTCTATGCAAAGATTGGATTGGCTCTTCCGGACAGATGTTTCTCTTGTAGGATTATGTCATTAGCTCGTCCGTATTCGGTAGTGGAATTGAAAACTACAAATTGTGCATCTTGTAATGACGAAATCCATGCGGGCAAAAGTGAGCGAGTTTATGAGAAGGTCTACTGTGAGAAGTGCTATCTGAAAGAGACGTATTAATGGCTTGTTTCAGCTTTCTGTAAAATCATTTCTCTTCGTACTTCTCTGTGGAAAGCGATGAATTCACGAAGGCCTGCTTTGCGTAAAGCTTGAGGGCCTGTTGTTAATTCTTTTCCAAATTGAGCAAAGCATACTTCGGCTATTTCGAGAGCTTGTCTTTGGTGAACTGGGTGAAGCTGGGCGACTCTCATGGCCATTTCGGTCTGTCTCCAGTTGGCGCTATCTGTGAAGGTTTGATCACCTGTTTTTGCGGCGTGATCTTGGAATCCTCTCTTGGCAAATAGCATATCTTGAAATTCCTTTTTGAATAGGTCTGGATAAAAAGCGATATTTCTGGCTTCCTCGATGGTTGTCGAGCGCAAGCCTTGGAGAGATCTGCCTAATCCGTGGAGTGTCATTTCTGTGTAGAGGGATTCTTTTGGGCCATTGATGTCTAGTTTCATGATTATTGCTTGGATTTTATCTTTGGCAGTTGGATCATCTTTCATTTCCAAGATTTGTTCAGCTCCCAATTGGCAGATTCTTTCGAAGATGACTCCTTTCTCTGTTTCATCGTGGGCTTGGCAGGCCGCGTTATATTCTTCTGCTAGTTCTGCGAGGTTTTGTTCGAAATCTATTAGGAGGGGATCTTCTGCTAATTTTTGCTGAATTGCGGCAGAGAGATCTTCTGCGGTGGTGCAAGGGTTATCATGTTCGATTCTTCCGAATACCGTTACGGCTCCAGGATAGGATTTTTTTAATATTTTATTGTGGCCGGCAAAAGACCAGGTTTTGTCGATCATGAATTCTAAGCGAATTTGTTTGTTTGGGTGGGCTATGTTCCATTCTTCTACTTGGATTGTGATCATTTCAATAGCACGGGGGCCTTCTGTAGGGCTTGCTGGTCCGTGTTTTTGATTTGGCATTTCTGAGTCACAGAGGACTACTAAGAGGGTTCCTTCGCAAGTTTCCAGTAATTGAGGAAGGTCTGTGTCTATTTTTTTTGAATAGTCTATCAGTAGAACTTTTGGTGGTTTGCCTGTTTTGTTTTGTAATTTTGCAATGTCTGAGGCAAGGGGAGAGCTAGGGTCTTCTTCGAGGACGCAGACGCTTTTGTCTCCTAGATAGTTGGCAACTTCCGGTGGAATATTTGCTAAGCGAAGATCGTCTTTAGTTGAGGTGAGGCCATCATCAACGGCGGTTGGCTGTGAAGAAAGGGTTTCTGTCGCGACTGGTTGTACTGGTGTTGGATCTACGGTTTCTGGAGTTGTTGGGGTTGGGTTGCCTTGGTCTGTCATAATTGTTTTGGTTAAATATGAACGAGAGGCGATGATACCATTAAGCTGGTCATCTGTCAATAATCTGCGACTGAGGATTTAAAATGGTTGCAAAAAGCCTGTGGATGAGCTAAAATGTAGCTGTCGGTGTTTTATGACAACAGATTAATTTTCTGGCGATGAAGGAGTTGTTCAAAAATTTAGGGGCGAGTGAAAAGGAAATGGAAACGTTTTTGAAATTGTTGGAATTGGGAGCGCAGCCGGTGAGTGTAATTGCGCGACATATGGGTGTGCCGAGGTCGTCGATGTATTTGATTTTGGAGAATCTGAAAAAAATTGGGATTGTGGAGGAGTTTGAAAGGGCGGCGATGAGGTATTTCAAGTGTATTTCGGTTAAGGCAATTGCGGATGTGCTTGAGGCAAAAGAGAGCAAAATTCGACATACAATTGAGATTCTTGATAAAAATCTTCCGCAGTTAAAGGTTCTTGAAAACAAGTTTACGATTACTCCGAAGGTGAAATTTTTTGAGGGAAAAGAAGCGGTGATGAAAATGTATGAAGGGATTTTGAAGGAAAAAAGTTTCTGTGCTTATTTCAATCCGCAGGTGGAAAATCCGGTGATGGAGATTTATTTCAAGAAAGTGGAGAAGGCGATTAAGGCTTCTCGCCTTGATGTTCGTGAGTTTGTTGTTGATGGACCAAAGGGCAGGCGATACAAGAAAGATTGTGCTACCAAAAACCATAAGATTAAAATCCTACCAAAAGATGCGACTTTTGATTCTGATAATTTTATTTGCGAAGATAGAATTTGCATGGTTTCTTATGACGAAAAAGAAGTTTCTGCGGTGGTGATTTTTTCTGAACAATTGGTTCGTACACAGAAGGCAATTTTTGAACAATTGTGGGCAAATTTGTAGAATAGGTTTTTGAGGGGTTTCGTCCTTGGGTTTGGGGCTATTTTGTGGTATAATTTTATATTCAAAAATAAACATCAAAAATAAAAACAAAACATATGTCTCGAGGTCTTAAAATTTTCAAAAAATTTGTAGGTTTGACTCTCTTGTTTGCGATGGTTTCGCAGACGGTTTTTGCGGCGACATATATCGTTGATACGGATGGAGAAGTGGTTGGCGGAATTTGTGGAGACATGGGTGTCGGGAATTGGAATTGTACTTTGCCGAGCGCTTTGAGTACGTCAAACTCAAGTGGTGTTCCGAACAATATTTTCGTGGAGACAAATCAGACTCTTTCTTTAACGATGCAATCGTTAAATGTTACTCGAACTGTGGATGTTGATGGAAATGGGGCTTTGGATGATAAGACAAATGTTATTGATGGAGATCCCGGTTGGAGTGTTTTTAATGTTTCCGGAGCTGATGCAGTTGATACACATATACATGATTTTGCGGGGATAAATGGTGGATATACAGGGGTGAGTGTTGATAGTGCGAGTGGGGTGAATATTACAAATAACGTTATCGCCGACAATGTCGAAATGGGAATATCTGCCAATACTGCAAATGGTCTTGTTGTTGCGGGTAATGTGATTGGAGGGAATGGTGATGACGGGGTCCAGGTGGTTTGGGCTACTGGTGTTTACATCGATCGTAATAAAATTGGGACTACGGCAGATGGACTTTCGGCTGACGCCAATGGGGCTCGCGGAATCGATATTGAGAATGTAGGTGCAATTGCGATAACGAATAATGTGATTAGTGGAAATGTTGGTCCTGGAGTATACGATGCGGGCGGAATTTCCAATCTTTCTATCACTGGAAATATAGTAGGGTTGAATGCTACTGGAACTGCGGTTATTCCAAATGGTGGGTATGGGTTGTGTCTGAACGCTCCTATCTTTGGAGTCACTTTGCAAATTGGGGATCTAAACGGGGATCCGAATATTATTTCCGGAAATACTTTGGATGGAATTACTATTGGAAATATTGGTGATACGAATGGTCCTGTGATAATCCAAAACAACTATGTTGGAGTGGGAATAAATGGTAATGAGGTTGGACTGGGGAATGATGGAGTCGGAATTGCCGTGTATGGGCCTACGGAGATGATGAGTCAATTAATTATTGGTTCAAATTTAGACGGGGTTAATGATGAGGCTGAAGGGAATGTTGTCTCTGGGAATAATGTGGGAATTATGGTTCAGCCAGAGATTATTGATGATTTAAAAATTGGTTATAATAAAGTGGGTACAGATAAGGATGGGAATATAGTTGAGGGACTTGGTAATGATGGATTTGGAATCTCAACGGTTTCAAATGGAGCAATTACAATTTCTAATAATAAATCCGCTCAAAATGGAGGAGATGGAATTTCGGTTTCTGGTGCTCCGGGGGTTATGGGAAGTGTGCTTCCTGAAATATCTGTAACTAATAATGTGCTTGTTGGGAATTTGTATAGTGGGTTTGGGGTTGGGACTTTGTATTCTCACGATACACCTGTTTATTTCTATGGGAATTTGGTTGGAATTGATGATGACGAAATGACGGTTATAGGAATGGGAAATGGATATGGGGGAGTTGGTATTGGTGATGGAATTGCTTATATCGGTGGACCAAATAATCTTTATGATGCCGTGGTTCCTGGCGCAGGAGACTTGGGCTATGGAAATGTTTTTAATAATGCGGATTTTGTTAGTTCTGTTTTGGCTTTTAATGGAGAGGCTAGGGCGGCTTATGTGTATGGGAATATATTTGGATTAACCAGTAATCCAGAAACTGGTGTCTACGATCAAAATGCTGGATCTCAGAATATATATGCCTATTCTCCGGTGATGACGGATTTGGTAATTGGAGGGACAAATATCAATGGAAATTATTATGATGATCCTTCTCAGTTGAGAAATGTTATTTCGGGGAGGAGATTGTTTGAGGAGAATTACTCTTTGGAGTATATCACTCTATCAATGATGTGTGATCGAGAGGCGGGGTTGTTAGATCCAACGTATTGCGATAACGCTGAACACGAGGGAAATATTACTATTCAAAACAATTATATTGGGACCGATTTTACTGGAATGATCGTGCCTGGGGATGATTTAGAAGTTTTGGGATTGAATGGTATTGGGCTAGAGGATGGAGACAATATAACTATTGGGGGAATCAATGCTAATGAAGGGAATTTGATCAGTTATGGACATCTTGATATGGAGAATAATAGTGGCACTTCGCTTTCAATTGATGATGAATCTGATTTTGGGGGAGAGGTTACTGTGCAAGGGAATATAATTGGATTAAATGTTCTTGGAACGGAGTCGCTTGATAGTGGAAATGGCATTGGATATTCGAGTAAAACTGGATCTATTGTGATTGGAGGAATAGAAGCTGCGGCTAAGAATATTATTGCTGGGTTGTTTAGTGGGGGAGAAGGTATTCGTATTGATAGTTCGGTAACGGGCGTTTCTAGAATTTTGGGAAATTATATTGGAGTTGGAATAAATGGGAATGAAACAGACTTAGGGAATAATTATTACGGACTTGAGTTGCAGGGGGGAACTATTTATCTAGGAGAAGCGGCAGATGGAACTATTACAAAAAATGTAATCAGTGGAAATACAGGGGGTGGTGTTATCGTGATGACGGAAGGGGATGCACATATTGAAATTAAGGGTGCATATATTGGGACTGATGTGACTGGACATTTTGCAATACCAAATGGAAGCACAGATGGGTTTTTTCCTGGAGGTATTGCCATCTTGGATGGGGCTGGTAGTGAAATTATTATTGGTGGAGATAAAGCCTTGGATGGATCTTTGCTTGAAGGAAATTTGATTTCTGGAAATTATGGAGCGGGGATTCTCTCTTGGGGCTCTCATGGTCTGCAAATTTTGGGAAATTATATAGGAGTGGATGCTATAGGAACTGCTGCTTTGCCAAATGTTGCGGGAGGAATGGATCCGCTAAATTTTTCTGGAGAAGGAATCGCCCTTATGGATGTTGGGCTGGATATGCCCGTAGAAGAGGGTGGGCCAGTAGTTATGAATCAAGAGCATGTCTTGATTAGCGAGAATGTGATTGCAGGAAATGAGGGAAGTGGAATTGCGGCTCAACATATGGTTGGGGGAGAAGTTGTTAATCTTGGTGGAGCGGATTATACGACGTTGGAGGGAGGTGGATTTGACTGGAGCGAGGGAGGAATTATGAATAATTTTATTGGAACTTCTTTTGATGGAACGATCTCTATTCCAAATGGAACTGCAAATGGGGATAGGTATGGAATATATTTTAATGATGAAACTAATGATGGAGAGTACGTTGTTCACAATTTAGACGGTTGGCGTCTTGACGGAGGATTTGGCGACCTAGAAGGTTCAGATCCAGGTCCATTTAGTGGGAATACAATCAATGGAGGAGCATATTTTGCTTATTCTGGAGAATCCAATACTGCTGATCAAATGAATGTTGTGATGGATGAAATTTATACTGGATTGGGAAATACATGGAGTGGCGTTTTTGGAGACGGGCTTGTGAATGGTTTATATCAGTTGATGGTTTATGTGACTACCGAAGGTGATCCTGAGGCAGATGTCCCAGATTATTGCAGACCTGCGGCTGCCTGTCAGGAAGAAGAGGATGATGGAGGTGGAATTTTGATAGTTACTCAACCGCCAAGAATTGTTCAGCCAGAGGTTATTCCAGAAGTGATTCCGGAAATAATTCCAGAAGTAATTCCTGAGGTTATTCCTCCAAATGAGCAGGAGGTAACAGATGCAATAGGGACGGTGGGAGATGAAGCTATAGATCTTTTTGTAGGAACGGAAACTGGAGTGGAGAATGAAACAACGGCTGAGGTAACAGATGAAACCCCACTTCCTCCGCCAACAAATATTTCGGAAGTGGATACGGATGCTGTGTATTCTAGTCCAACATATGCTAGCGAAGCACTTTCTTTGATTATCAATGACAAAGCGGAATGTTCAGGAGACAAAGCTAATGAATGTTTGAAAAGAATGTATGGATTGGATAAAGATCAAGAAAATCAAACAGAAGCAATTCTCGAAAAAGAATTGGGAGACGCGGTGGTATTCAACAAAAAACCTGGAGAAATTATTACAATTCCAAGAATCGTAAATTTGAGTGGAACAGTTGGTTCCAGCCCTGCAATTTTGGCACTTTCAAAACCAAATGAAGTTGTCACAATTGAATTAGTTAGTGAAGATCCGACAACTAAAGAACAATCAAAATTGATAAATACAATCACTGGAGAAACCGATGATGAAGGTAAGGCAGTTCTAAATGCCATGCTCGTCGATGGCGAATATTCAGCCACAATCTACACAATGAGAAGTGGAAATAAAATCACGGGCAAAACTGTGAAATTCAAAGTCAGTCAAGAAGTTGACCAAGAATTTAGCATTGAAGGGCTGACTATCACTGAAGAATATGCCCACGAGCCATATGTGGGAGAGGCAGGGGAGTTTGTGAAATTCTTACTAAGTTATACTGAGAAATTAGAGCCAATATTTATTGCCAAGGATTACATCGAATTCTCAAGAACAGGTGGAATGGTGTACGTGGTTCAAGGTCGAGTAGATACGCTTGATAATGAAAACAAGATGGTTTATCTCGCATATCAGTCTGTAACATTTGGATCAGCGGTGATTTCTGACGCTAGCCAAAAAGGCGCATTCAGAATGGTTATTCCGAAAGGAATTGGCGCAGGTGCTCACAAGCTTACAGCCTATGCTTACAATCCAAAACAAGTGAAGGCAACTAGCCAGAAACAAGTCTTGTTCCAGATTAAGAAGTAGCGATTTGTGTGCGGCAGTCTAGTGATTTACGCACGATCTCCAACCAATTTTACCAAATCAACTACTCTGCAAGAATATCCCCATTCGTTGTCATACCATGACATTATTTTTACAAGGGTGCCGTCCATAACTTGAGTAGATTGGGCATCGACGATGGATGATAGTGGACAGCCTTTGTAGTCGATGGAAACAAGTGGTAATTCGGAATATCCGAGGATGTCTTTCATTGCGCCTTCAGATGCTTCTTTGAATTTGGCATTTATTTCTGCGGCGGTGGCTGGTGTTTTGATTGTGCAAACGAGGTCGACTAGGGAAACAGTGGGTGTTGGCACTCTGATTGCTAAGCCGTTTAGTTTTCCATTTAGTTCAGGGATAACCAATCCGATTGCTTTGGCGGCTCCGGTGGAAGTAGGAATCATAGAAAGCGCGGCGGCGCGAGCACGGCGGAGGTCTTTGTGAGGAAGGTCAAGAATGTTTTGATCGTTTGTGTAGGCGTGAATTGTGGTCATTAGGCCTTTTTCTATTCCAAAATTATCATTTAGAACTTTGGCAAATGGAGCGAGGCAGTTTGTAGTGCAAGAAGCGTTGGAAATGATGTTGTGAGTAGCTGGATTGTAATCTTTGTCATTTACTCCGAGAACTACCGTGAAATCGATTTCGTCTTTTGCTGGAGCGGTGATAATGACTTTCTTTGCACCGGCGGTTAGATGTTTAGTGGCACCTTCTTTTGAGGCAAAGAATCCTGTTGCTTCGATTACTAAATCAACTCCCAAATCTTTCCAAGGGAGTTTTTCAGGATCTCTTTCGCAAAGGATTTTGATGGATTTGCCATCGACAATGATTTCACCTTCTTTTGAGGTTACTTCATTGGCTAATATACCGTAATTTGAATCATATTTTAATAAATGAGCCAGAGTTGCCGAGTCTGTCAGGTCATTGATGGCAACGAGATCGAAATAGTTTTTGTCCAAGTTTACGCGAAAAATTTCGCGACCGATTCTGCCGAAACCGTTGATAGCGACTTTTAGTTTCATAAAGTAAGGGGGTTATAATTGTTCGCGGGGCAGTATAAAGGGAGGACGGGGTGGGTTTCAAGATGTAATAATTTCGGGTTTCCCTTTACAACTGCGCCAAATTGTGTTAAAAATGGTGTCTGTTAATTATTTAAGCTAAAAAATATATGGATGTGGACTTTACTTTGCCGAGAGGTGGTGGCGGTGAAATGGATGAGGATGAGGGCAATCCAACTTATGGAGTAGAGGTTCCGTTTGGGCAATATTCTTGTTTTGAGGAATTTCTTGCTGTAAAGGGTTGTTTATCGAGAGACAGAATTTGGCATACTGCTCATTGGCAGAGTATTCCGGGGATGTGGCAAAGGATAGAGTGGGATAAAGTAAATTGGGATTTAGTTAATCAATATTATGGAAGAATTATGGGGCAAGAAAAAAGATCTTTAACGGATGGTGTGGATGACGAAGAAGGTGAAAATTGTAGAGATTGGATAGAAATTCCTAATGGATACGATTGTCCTGAGAGATTTTTGGCTGAGGAGGGGATTGTGAGTCGAAAAATGGTAGCAGGCCCTATTTTTTGGACAGATCCTCGAAATCCTCAGGCGAGGGAAGTGCGGGTGCCTTTGGAAGATATAAATTTTAAGCTTGTTGCACAATTTTATAGAGAAATTGCGGCAGGTCTGGGCGACCAAGCTGCTGATAGGCCTGAAAAAGGTGATCATGGGGTCTTGCGCAAAGGAAGAGCTTTATTGCAAAGAGCCGTTACAGAGTTGATGGGCTGGAGATCGTAGGGTTTTGAATAGAGAGATTAAGCTTCTAGGTCTTCATCCACTTTTTCTTCGATCATTTTTCGGCCTAATCTGTCACGTGTTTTGACTCCGGATTTTTCAGCTTTAACTTTTTTCTTCTCTAATTTTTCCAGTCTAGCCAATTTATTTTCTAGGCCTTCTCTTTCAATTTTTTCGAAGTGTTGGCGAAGGGCCTTGGCATTTTTTTTGTTACTTTTGTAAACGAAATCGAAAACATCTCCGATAATAGGGACACTTCCTAAGGTAAAGTCGACCGTTTGTCTTCCGAGCATTTTGGCCAATTCCCAATAAGACATGCCTGCTTTTTCGGCCTGATAAACTATGTATAGACCAGCTATAGATGTTGCGGCATCACCACTTCCCGTAAATAGGCCGAGGATTGGATCGAGCATTGCGGTATCGAGGGTGGTTGCTAGAAGTTCGGATCTTTTTACGCCTTTTTCGATTTTTTTGAGGTCTGCTGGGGACAAAGTTCCTTCTTTGATTTTTTCTTTAACGGACTTGTTGTCGCTTTCATTAAAGTTTTTTCCCATTGTTTTTAGGTTAAATTTTGTTTAATTTTAGCATGTTCATAATGTTTTCATATGAAAAAAATTGATTTGGGAGTGGATGCGGTGAAAAGTGCTGTAGAAGTTTTGAAGAATTCGGGGATAGTGATGCATCCGACCGAGACTTGTTATGGCTTGGCGGTAGATGTTTTTGAGTCGAAAGCGCTGGATAAGTTGTATAGGGTGAAGGGGATGGAGAGGAATAAACCTTTGAGTGTTTTGGTGGATTCTTTGGAAATGGCTTTGGAATATGGGGAATTCTCGTTGAAAGCTCTGGAATTGGCGAAGAAATATTGGCCGGGGCCGCTAGCGATTGTTGTTCCAAGGAAGAATTTGCCTGAGTTTTTTAATATTGAGGATGAATTTGTGTCTTTTAGGTGTTCGAGTGAGGGGTTTTCAAGCGATATGGTAAAGATGTTTGGAAGGCCGGTGACGACTACAAGTGCGAATCGGGCGGGGATGCCACAATTGTATGAGGTGAACGAGGCCGCTTTTGGGGAGTTTTTTGAGGGATTAGACTTGGTGGTCGATGGGGGAAAAATACAGGAAAACAAGCCTTCAACTATAGTGAAAATTGTTGGTGAAAATTTGGAAGTTTTGAGGCAGGGAGATTTGGTCGTAGAGTAGGCGATCAAAATTATTGTGCAACATCTCTATTTTTGTTCAACATGAAAAATAATTGGCGTTTTTTGGCTTGTGTGTGCTCTTTTTATTCTCGCAAAAGAGCTAGTGTATAGTTTTGTTATACTGTCCTGTGTCTAATTTCTTGACGCACAGTGATTACAGCCCTATTGTAAGGCATGAAAGTAGTGTAAAAAAGTTATACACATACTGTACACAAGATTTGAACACTTCGACCAAGACTCATTCCGCAATTTCCTTTAGTTAAAGACCAAAATGGAGCATGTATCTGTTCTAAGAGAGCCTGTCATAAAGTATTTGGCATTAAAAGGTGGGGAAATTGTTGTAGACACGACTTTGGGACTCGGAGGACATGCCTTGATGGAGGCAAAAGCGGTTGGCAAAAAAGGCAAATTAATCGCATTTGAACAAGACGAAAGGAATCTAAAAGAGGCAAAAAAAAGACTTAAGGAATTCGAAAAGCAAATTATCTACATTCACGATAACTTTCGATACTTAAAAAATAGGATTACTGGTTGTGGAATCAAAGAAGTTGATGCAATTTTCTTTGACCTTGGGCTTTCTTCTCCACATGTTGATGATCCAGAGCGTGGATTTTCATTCATGAAAGAGGGACCGCTCGATATGAGATTTGATCCAAGGCAAAAATTGACCGCTTCTGAGGTTCTCAATACTTACAAAGAAAGCGATCTGGCAAATATTTTCTACGAATATGGCGAAGAAGGCTTGAGTCGTATGATTGCCAGAAAGATCTGTGAGCGAAGGAAGACAGCCCCATTCCTTACAACGACAGAGTTTGCGGAGTTCATGTACTCCATAATGCCTTACAAGAAAGGCAAAGCTAAAAAGGTACATCCGGCCACGCAAGTGTTCCAGGCCTTAAGGATAGAAGTGAATGATGAGCTTAATGCTCTAAAGGAATCACTACGAGAATCAACTCAAATGTTAAAGAAAGGGGGGAGAATAGTAGTGATTTCCTATCATTCACTGGAGGACAGGATTGTGAAGCATTTCTTTAGAGAATTAGAAAATCCGCCTGTCAAAGATGTGCACGAAGGTTTGTATAGAGTCCATGGAGAGCCATTCTTTGAAAGTTTGACCCGAAAGCCAGTAATTCCAACAGATGAAGAGATAAATGCAAATCCTAGAAGTCGAAGCGCAAAATTAAGAGCTTATCGAAAATTACGAGACCTTGATCCTGAAGAAGTTTAGATTTCCTCATAAAGTTCCCACCTCAAATCCTATGTCACAACTCGTTCTCGCAAGAGGCAATACATATAGAAGAAGTCCGTTTAGAATGGTTTTCCCAAAGATCGAATTTGGGCCACTTTTCTTAATTGGTTCGCTGATTTTCTTTGTGGCGTTGATTACTATTAGTACTTTGACGTTTTCTACGAGACAGGTTACAAAAGGCTATGCTTTGAGCGCTTTGGACGCTAAACATCAGGAATTAGTGAAGGATAGTGAGGTTGTGGATATGAAAATTTCTACAGTAAGATCGTTGAATTATATTCAAAAAACTTCAAAATATCAGGCGATGGTTCGCCCACGTACAATTGTGTACATAAACAGCGATACAGCTATAGCCAAGAGATAGGATATTTGGTCAATTTGGAATGGTTGACTGTTTTTTCCGTATTCGATAATCTGGATTTGCGATATTTTCGCTTGGGGGCTTGCTAACTCTTATTCTTAACCTAATAAAAATGGCTATTGCTAATTTTTCCAAGGATAACAATTCAAATGTACGAGTTTTGGCTGGTGGATACACTTTGTCGAACTTGAGAACATTACTTTCCGTTGCAGATAGAGAGAAATTTGGGGTGGTTGCGTGCAATATCAGAAGCAGATTCGTGTTGAATGGAGTGCTTGAGGCTGCTTGGCAGGAAAAAGCACCAGTAATTTTGGAAATCGCCGAGAGCGAGGTGAGTTATTGCAATATGGCACCGGCTAGACTTTCTAGTCTTGCCCATGATGCGATCGAAGGAATGATCAAGAAATATGGATATAGTGTGCCAGTTTGTATTCATCATGATCATATTCAAAAAGATGTTGATGGTTGTATAGATCGCGCGATTGCGGCAGGATTTTCTTCTGTAGAAGTGGACCTTTCAAAATTGCCGGTGGAAGAAAATGCAGCAAAATGCAAAGCAGTTGTGGATAAAATTCATCCATTGGGAATTTCTTTGGAAGTGGAAGATGGAGAAATTGGAACAGCGGCGGCACTTTCCGATCCAGCTGTAGAAAGTAAAATTGCTGAATATTATTCAAAAGTAGAAGATTGTGTGAAATTGTGCGAGATGGTAAAACCTGATGCCTTAGCCTTTTTTGTGGGCAATGGTCATGGACAATATTTGAAAGCACCGATTATTGGTTACGACAGAATTAAAGAAATTTGTGATGCTGTGCGTCCACTTGGAGTTTTTGGAGTAATGCATGGAGGCAGTGGACTTCTCCCTGAAAATTTTAATAATTGTGTGAATAGTGGTGCGCGAAAATTTAATTATGCGACTTCACTGTCCGATATTTGGTTTGAATATTTCCCAAAAGCGTTGGTGGAAAAAATGGAAGCGACAGCAAAAGAACAGAACAAACCACTACGTAAAGTTTTGGATCAATTCGAAAGTGAATGGGATAAAGTAGATTTCTTGGAGGCAGAAAAAGCAATTGCTGCACATCTTTCTATGATGATGAGAGATGGCTTTTTGAGCAGTGGCAAGGCAAATCTTTACGTTTAATTATCATTCTAACCTTAATATAAAAATGGCAATTAAAATTGGAATTAACGGGTATGGTCGAATCGGACGCGATCTGCATCGACAGTTATTGAAAATCAAAGACGTAGAAGTTGTGGCGATCAATAGTCGTGCCGATGCAACATCACATGCATTTTTATTGAAACACGATTCTCTTTATGGAAAGTGTAATTATGAAATAAAAGTGGATGGAAAAAATTTAATTGTGGATGGAAAGTTGGTTCATGTTTATCAAATGATGACACCAAAAGATAACATGTGGGGCAGTCATGATGTTGATGTTGTGATTGAGTCGACAGGAAATTTTACGACGATGGAATCAGTAAAACCTCACTTAGATGCAGGAGCTAAAAAAGTGCTTATTACTGCGCCTTGCAAGGAATTGACTATTCCAAATATTGTAATGGGTGTGAATGAAAAAGATTACGATCCAAAAGAATTTAAAATTGTTTCCAATGCATCATGCACGACAAATTGTCTTGCGCCAGTTCTTGAAATTTTGGAAAAAGAATTTGGAATTGAGAGTGCAATGGTTTCAACAATTCATGCATTTACTTACACGCAAAATTTGCTCGATAATTCTAATCCTGATGATTTCAGAAGAGCACGTGCGACTACGGAATCTATTATTCCTACAACGACTGGAGCGATGAAAGCGATCTCTAGAGTGATTCCAGAACTCGAAGGAAAAGTAGATGGAATTGCTTTTAGAGTTCCTGTTCCAACAGTTTCTTGTGTTGATATTGCTGCAAAAATGTTGAAAAAAATTACAGCTGAGGAAGTGAACGAAGCATTCAAAAAATACGAAAATGGAGAGATGAAAGGAATTTTGGGAACAACAGATGAACCGCTTGTGTCTGTGGATTTTCGAGGTGACGAGAGGAGCAGTATTGTCGATTTACTAAGTACAAAAGTTTTGAATGGTGATCATTTGAAAGTGGTTGCGTGGTATGACAACGAGTGGGGCTATGTTGCAAGAATCGTAGATCTGATAAGATGGTTTATGCTGTAGAAATTTAAATGTAAATAATATGATGACTATAAAAGATTATTTAAAAAGTTGTGGAGTTGATGAGAGAGGACTCACTGTCGCAGAAACATTGGTGACTGCTGTGAAACGTATTTCCAATGTGATCAAAACTGCTAGCACGGGCAAAGCCGGTTCTTATAATATTTATGGAGAAGAGCAGTTGGCTTTAGATATTTTGGCGGATAAAGTTATTCAAGAAGAATGCAAAAAAAATGAATATATTGGATTGATTGCTTCAGAAGAATTGCCTGATGAAATGAAATTGTCAGAAGGGGAATATGCTGATTATGCGATTTGTTATGATCCACTTGATGGGTCTTCTCTTGTTGATGTGAATCTGGCGGTAGGGACGATTTTCGGCGTGTATGAGGCAAAAACGTTTGTTGGAGTAAAAGGAAATCAGCAGACGGGAGTGCTCATTGCGGTGTATGGACCGAAAACAACAATTATTCTAACTGTGAAACAAGGAGTGAAAGAATTCGTTATGAATATTGATGGAGAATTTGTGATGAGCAACGACGATATAAAAATTGAAGAAGGAAAAATGTTTGCGCCGGGAAATTTACGAGCGGCGAGTGAGAGAAAGGATTATATGGAGTTGGTGAATTATTGGTGCAAAGAAAAGTACACCTTAAGATATTCCGGAGGAATGGTTCCAGACATCAATCAAATTTTGTTAAAGGGAAAAGGAATATTTTCTTATCCTGGATATAGTGAAGCACCAAATGGGAAATTAAGACTTTTGTTCGAATGTGCGCCGATGGCTTTGCTTGTGACCCAAGCGGGCGGAGCGGCTAGTGATGGGAAAATTGATATTTTGGAAAAGGTGGTGGAAAAACTTGATCAAAGAACTCCAATTTATATAGGTAGTAAGGTGGAAGTGGAACGTTGCTGTAAAGCTTTAGCTTAGTTTCTATGGATGAAAATGAGAAGGTAAAAAACAGTAAAGAATTGGATAAATTAGTGGCTCTTGCGCAAGGTGGGGACCAAGATGCTTTTGCTAAAATTTACGATTTGTTAATCGATCAAGTGTATCGATATGTTTTTTATCGTATCAAGGGCGAGGATGTGGAGGATATTGTGGAGAATGTGTTTTTGAAGGTCTGGGAGAATCTGAAAAAGTATCGTCGAGAGGAAAAGAAGTCTTTTACAGCATGGGTTTTTAGGATTACCCATAACTTGGTGGTTGATCATTATCGTGCGGCAAAAGACAAACAGTTTGAAGAGTTGGATTTGAATATAACTGATGATAAAAGGGAACATAATCCAATTAGAACTACGGAAAATGTCTTGGACAATAAGGCGCTAAAAATGGCTTTGACTAAGTTAAAAAAGCCTTATAGAGATGTGATTATTTGCAAATTTATAAATGAGTTATCAAATGCGGAGATTGCGGAAGTTTTAGATAAGAATGAAGGAAGTTTGAGAGTTTTGCAATTCAGGGCTTTATCCGCCTTGAAAAAGGAACTGCAAGAGATGGGGGTAAATTACGAGTTTTAGTGTAACAGATCGGTAAAATATACGTTTAAACAGGTGTATGACTGAACAGCCAGAACTACAACAAGGACTTACGAAGCTTGCTCAAAAAATTCTCAAGATGGAGAAGCCAGTTTTGGGTAGTCAGAAAAAAATGATGATGAGAGCAAATCTCTTGAAGCAAATGAGTACTCCTCAAGAGGATAGAATTCCAGCTACATTACAGGGTGTTGTCGATTATATTAAAGAGTTGGTAAGTATGTTGAATTTGGATATGAACAAACGCGTGGATATGAAGGAGCGTGTTTTTGCGGCTATTGAAAATATTCCTCAGAGAAGTTATTTCTGGAGAAATTTTTGGATATTCAATAAAAAAATGATCAGTGGGTTAGCGGTTGTGACTATGTTTTTGGGAATGTTCTCTTTCATAAGTGTTGATACGTCTGTGGTGAGAGCGGAAACATTTACAGTGTTGGATTCTTTTTTGGGACAAGTGGTTGTGGTGAGAGATGGAAAATCAATTGCGATTCATTCAGATATGGAATTGTATGAGGGTGATAAAATTGCCACAGGAAATGATGGAATGGTGGTGGTGAAATATTTTGATGATAGTATTACAAGACTTTCTTCGGATACAACAGTTGTGATCGATAAACTTTTTAAACCACAAAATAGCGTTCAAACATACATTGAGGTTTCTTTGGAAAGTGGAACGATGTGGTCACACGTTTTGAGTTTGGTAGGTGATGATTCTGCGTTTGTTTTGAAGGCAAATGATGTTTCCGCAACTGCAAAGAAAGCGACTTTCAATGCTGAACTAAAAGATCAGAAACTTGAATTGGAAGTGTTTAATCGTTCAGTTGATATTCAAAAACAAAACCAATTAGTTGATAAAGTAATAAGAGGACAAAAGGCTGTAATAAACGGAAAAGTAGAGGTTGTTGATTTGAGTGAGAATGATAAAAACGTGGCATGGGTTCAAGAAAATTTGGAAAGTGATAAAGAATATTTGGTTTCAGTAGAGGATAGATTGTTGGCAGCAAAAATGAAGAGTATGGGCACTGATGCACCAAAAGATGTTTCTATGGGAAATTCTTTGCGTGAAAATATAGCGGTGTTTTTGACTTTCGATGATGTGTCAAAAGTGAAAAAAGAATTTGATTTGGCGGAAAAGAATTTGGTTGCGGCTGAAATAAAATTGGCTGATCCAAACTTGAGTGCTACTGACAAACAAAATGTTCAAAAAGCGATGCAAGATTTTTCTGACAAAGTGAAAATGTTAGATAAAATCGTTAAAGAAGTTGGGTATAGTGATGAAAAATATTCCGCAGAATTAAAACAATATTTGGACAATGGTATTTTGGCTCATCAAAAAGATTTGAGTCTGGTGTTGCCTGATTCACCTCTCTACGAAGTAAAACAAATGGTGGATAATGTTGCTCTTATCGGAGTGTCTGACAAAACAGAATTGGCTGAAAAGAAATTGGAGCAATTGTCTGATAAATTGGCAACGGCTGAAGATGCGGCAATGCTTGGCCAAACACAAGTGGCTCGTGAAACAGTCGATGATTCAAAAAAAGAATTGGCTGGAGTAATGGAAATGATTAATACAATTGATTCGAAAGTTCCTGAAGCAAAAGAAGATTTGGTTGGAAAAGTAAGTGAAGTTCAGCAATATCTGACTGCGGTAAGTGATGAAGCGGCGGTTGCTACAACAACAGTTGTTTCGACAGAGACTCCTGTGGTTGTTACAAATACGGAGGTAACTCCGGTGGGGATAGTTACAACTACTCCTGTTGAGCCAACAATAAATACTTCCGTAGAAGACAACTATGGAGTTTTCATTCAGGGTGATAAACCTCTTCCTCCTGGACTAGGAAATTAATTTGCGTTGATGATATTGATCAGGCCAAGGATTGTTCCGAATGCCGTAAATAATCCGCCGATGATCCAGAAACGCATTACAATTGTAAATTCAGCCCAGCCTTTGTGTTCGAAATGGTGGTGTAGCGGTGCTATGGCAAAAACTTTTCGATGGAAGAATTTCTTGGAGAAAAGTTGAATGATTACTGAAAGGGCTTCTACCACAAAAACGATTCCGACTATTGGAAGGATTAGAGCTTGATCTGTGAGCATGGCTATAACGCCAAGAGTGGCCCCGAGCGCGAGCGAACCTGCGTCTCCCATGTAGAATCTCGCTGGAGGAATGTTGAACCATAGAAAGGCGAGTAATGCCCCTGAAATTACAGCACATAGGGTGGCCAAGAGGAGCATTCCTCTGGCGTAGGCCAAAATTCCAAAAGAACCAAAGGCAAGAATGAGTAAGCCGCTGGCCAAACCATCTAATCCATCTGTGAAATTTACAGCGTTAGCGGTGGCGATAATGATAAAAATGAAAACAGGAATATACCAAATTCCGATTTCAATAGGCAAGAAGCCTGGAATTGGAATACTAATTGAGCTAAATCCTAATTTGAAATAAAACCAATATGCTCCGGCTCCAGCAAAAATAATAAGCCAAAGCATTTTCAAACGGGCACTTAATCCTTTGGTTTTTCCAATGCCGCGAATGTTTAAATAATCGTCAACTGCGCCTAAAATTCCACATGTGGCGAGGGTGAATAAAGGAATCCAAGTCTCTTTTCTGTTCAATAAAGATCGATCGAAATATCCTGAAGCCGAAACGATTCTTGAAAAAATAACGACAATAAAAACTGTGCCCAAGATTAAGAGTCCGCCCATCGTGGGTGTTCCACTTTTTTTGGAATGGAGAGCGGTGAATAAAGTGGAGGTTTCTCCGGACATTGCATTTAAGCGAATTTGTTTACCGATTTTAAATTTAATCAGTTGTCTGGTAAACCATGGAGTCAATAATAAGGCGATCAGGAAGGCAAAAATCCCTGATCCGAAAATAAGAGAAAAATTTGCGATTGCAACCTGCAAAGATGGAAAAGCCATAAGTAATTGTTATTTTTCCCAATTATACGCTCGGAATGTCCATTCCGCCAAGATTTTTGTTTCTTTAAATCGGTCAGGACTATTTAGGAGAACTGTCATGATTTCATTACTGGCGTCATTCTCGGCTACGGATACGATGCATAAGCCTGCTTGATCTGTTGTGCCGGTTTTTAGGCCTTTGATTCTGATGAACTTGGTGTCGAGCAGATCGTTTGTAGAAACTAAATCGTGAGTGATTTTGCCGTCTAGAGAAGTGACTTTGATTTCTTTTACGACAGCTATTTCTTGGACTAAAGTTTTTTGATAAACATATCTGCTTAATTTTGCTAAATCATAAGCGGAAGAATAATTGTCTTTGCCATCTAGGCCTATTGGATTTGAGAAGTGAGTATTTAAAAGGCCTAAAGCCAAAGCTTTTTTGTTCATTTTATCGATGAAGGCATCTTCGCTCCCAGCATTAAATTCGGCGAGGGCCATGGCGGCATCATTGGAAGAGCTGATTAACATGCCGTAAACTAGGTTTTTTAAAGCTATTTTTTCGTCTTTTCTAAGGAACATTGTAGAACCGGAGACGGTTGCGGCTTTTGAACTGACGGTAATTACATCGTCGAGATTATTTTCTTCCAAAACTATCAAGGTGGTCATTAATTTGGTGAGACTGGCGATAGGAAGTCTTTGGTGAGCATTGTCTTCGAATAAAACAAGCCCAGTGCGAAGGTCCATAGAAAGGCTGGATTTGGCTTGAATAACAGGAGCGATGAAGTCGTGATTTTTCAAAGGGACGGGAGCGTTTTGGTCAATTTCACTCAGGTCGTAGCTGGCCGTTTTTACGATAGATGGTTGATTATCGTCTTTGCGAAAAGAGATGTCGGTCTGGAGGATTGAGGCTATATATAAGCTAAGTAGGCTAGTGAACATTGATTTCCTGCTTGGTTAAGGGACGAAAAGCACCTTTTTGAAGGACACCTAAGGTGATATTTCCAATGCGAATTCTTTTCAAGTATTTCACAGGATGGTTTAAAGAATCAAACATTTTTCTAATTTGTCTATTGCGTCCTTCATGAATTATTATTTTTATAAACGTTTCCTCCTCAGATTGTTCGATAATTTCGATGTTGGCGGGGTGGGTCTTCTTTCCTTCGAGCATCATTCCGTCTTCGACCATTTTTCTTTCTGAAGCCAAAAGGAGGCCTTTTACTTTTGCCACATATTCTTTTTCGCGTTCGAACTTTGGGTGGGTGAAGTGGTTGATGAATTCGCCGTCGTTGCTGACTAAGAGAAGGCCTTCAGAATTTTCGTCTAGGCGGCCGACTGGTTTTAGGTTGGCGATTTGAGGAAGGAGTTCCATGACGGTTGGGCGATTTTTTTCGTCTTTGCGAGTGGTGATGTAGCCTTTTGGTTTGTAGAGGGCGAGGTATATTTTTTCGCTTTTGACAGAGATTGTTTGGCCGTCGACTTTTACGACGTCTTGAGTTGGGTCGACATCAACGCCCATGATCGTTACTTGTTTGCCATTTAAAAAGACGAGACCTTTTTGGATAAGTTCGTCGGCTTTTCTTCTGGAATGTTCAGAATAGGCGGCAATAAATTTATTGATGCGCATGTTTAGGGTTGTGTTGGGGTTGGGGCGGTTTCTGGGGTGGTTGTGGTAGGTGCTGGGACGATAGTTCCATTGGTGTCGGTGGTTGCACCCGCTGCTCGTGCTTGAGCGCTTAATTGTGTTTCAGACAGAGGCAGAGCGTAGAAAGGATCTTCGATGTATTTGTCTGAAGTTGTATAGTCTGAGCCAATTTCCAGAATGATTTCGGCAGTGGAATCGCTGTATTGCACTGGGATTTCGGTGCTTTCTTTTCCTGGAATTAGTTTCTCAAGATAGTCTAAAGCTTTTGGTCTGGCTTTAATTATATTGCCATTGGCGTCTGTTTTTTGTCTGTAATAATAAGTGGTTTGAGTTAAGGCTTTTGTGGAGGCATTACCAAATCTCACGATGTCAAAACAGTATCTTCGAAGGACTTGTTTGGTTTCTGCTGCTACGCCAACGCGGGGAGTGCCGTTCAAAATTTGGATGGTTGTGGTCTCTGGATTTATATCTGCAAAATTGAAATTTAGATCTACATAACGATAGAGATATTCCGGTCCTCCTGCGGTTATTAATATAAACATGCCGTTGTAGTCTTCTCTGTTTGGAGTGTATAAAAGACCTCCGCATAATCCTGGATCATCATGAATGAGGCGATGTACGATTTTGTCTTGAGAAAGACTTGGGGCGATACCGCCCAAAGTAAGAATTTCTTTAACCGTGATATTTGTTTCGATGTTGCTTTTTAAGACATCGAGGATGTTTTGAATTTTTCCTTTATCAAGTAGAGTGCCTGTGGATAAAGTTTTTTCTTTGATGGCAAAAATGATTTGTTGTTGGCGGCGTGCTCTATCAAAATCGGAAGTTGTTTCGCGACTTCTGGCATATTTTAGGGCGTTTTCGCCGTCTAAATGATGAGGTCCTTTGGTAATGTTGAAAGGATCATAAAGATAGGTGCCGTCTTTTGGATAGAATGGATCGTTGAGATCTTCTGTAACAACAACATCAACTCCGCCAATTGCGTCAATCAGTTGCTTGAATCCTTGGAAATCTACTTTGATCCAATAGTGAATAGGAACTCCTAAAAGTTCTTCGATTTTATTTTTTGCGTATTCTAATCCTTGAGCGGAACTTCCAAAATGCTCTTTAGCTTTTGAGTACACTTCATTTATTCTGCTG
Organism: uncultured Candidatus Peregrinibacteria bacterium; assembly: GCA_903847465.1. Classification (GTDB taxonomy): domain Bacteria; phylum Patescibacteriota; class Gracilibacteria; order UBA1369; family LOWO2-01-FULL-3; genus CAINDQ01. Next base: position 341 of record CAINDQ010000109.1, on the reverse strand, counting down.
TCGTAAAGTAAATCATCTTTTACGTATAGATCTCTTGGAATGGAAAGCATAGTTAAGGCATTTGTGTCTGGATCCAGACTTGCGACGATAATGGAATCGGTGAGGTCTGCTCCGTCATGAACGCCTCCGCCAATTCCCATAATCAGGAAGTTGGTGTGTCCTTGAGGGTCTTTTTGGAGCTCTGTGCCGGCCAAAGAAAGGAATCCTGAAAAATCGATACCTTTGAAAGCTTTGACTATTCCTATGGAAAGAAAAATAATAATAGCCAAGGAAACGAGCAGAGAAATGCTAATACTGATGTGTCTGACGTTACTAGATTTGCTTGAGGATGATTTGTTTAC
>CAINDQ010000108.1 GCA_903847465.1 uncultured Candidatus Peregrinibacteria bacterium | reverse complement strand
TTCCAAGTCCCTTTACATATACTTCGTGACTGGGGAGTCCAGGCGGTCGGTGGTGCGACTGAAAACTACACCAAAATTTCGGCTCGGATTAAAAACAAATACAAAAATCTCAGTTTTCAAAATAAAAACTGCAATGATTTTAGTCTCCTCACTTCGGTGGGGTTTTTTTTTACCTTCGAAACCTTTAAGAAAGGTTTCGATGCTTCCAAAATATAGGTTTTTCTCGCTTTGGGAACCCACGAGACCCAAAGCTCGAAAGTTTTTTGTTTGATAGAGATACTAAAAGAGCCCGTGCCAAAAAAACGGGTTGTTTGATAGTTGGGTGCAGTTTTTTATCTTTTAATGAAAATAGTGACCATTGTGGCTACTACTCCAGAGATGAAGGCATTTACAAAGGTAAAAGTTCTAGAAAAATTTACTGTAACTTTGTCTCTGGACTGCCAGAGATCCATTAAGAGTTCGTGATCACTTTTTTGGTTGTTTTCTAGGCGGTCCATGCGTGCGTCCATACGATTCTCCATCGCATCCATACGTGTTTCAAATCTATCCATGCGTTTGTCGACTTGGTCGAAGCGACTGTAGACTTCTGTTTTGAATTCTTTAAGGAATTCGTAGAGCATGTTTGTTGTAACTACTGCGGTTTCCATAGCTTTATTGTATTACGAGATAGGGATAAGTCAATTGACTTGGCTTGTATTTTAATGGCCATGTTTAAAATTTTCTTAAAATAATCTTAAGAAATTTATAAAATCTTTATTTTAGAGCATTCCCAAGAATTCATCGAAGAAATGCATGGTGTCGGTTGGCCCAGGAGCGGCTTCCGGATGGAATTGGCAGGCGAAGAAAGGGAGAGTTTTGTGGCGAATGCCTTCGACGGTATTGTCGTTCGCATTTTTTAGCCATATTTTCCAATCTTTTTTTAAGGATTTTTCGTCGACAGCGAAGCCGTGATTTTGGCTTGTGATATAGCAACGATTGGTTTCAACGTCGATACATGGTTGGTTTTGAGAGCGGTGGCCAAATTTTAGTTTGTAAGTTTTGGCGCCTGAAGCAAGGGCAGTGATTTGGATTCCTAAACAGATTCCAAATATTGGTTTCTGCAGTTTAAAAGCTTTGCGAATAATATCGTGAAGTGGGGTCAAAATTGAAGGATCACCAGGGCCATTCGAAATAAAAATTCCATCGAATTTAAGCCCTTTTTCGATGAAGTCATAATTCCAAGGAACTCGAATTACCGTGATATTTCTGTCCAAGAAATTTCTTAAAATATTATTTTTCATTCCACAGTCGATACATATAATTGTTTTCTTTCCTCTTTTATAAGTGATTGGTTTTTTGATGGAAACTTTGTCGACCAAATTATCGATATTTGGATCGTAAAAATCGCAATCTTTGCCGATTACTATTTTTCCAAGGATGGTTCCGTGTTCGCGAAGGACTTGGGTTAAGGCTCTGGTATCGATGCCGGTGATAGCTGGAATATTGTTTTTCTTCAGCCATTCTCCGAGGCTCTTGTTGGCATCCCAGTGGCTATAATTTTCAGAATATTCAGAAACGATCAGACCTTTTATATGAATTTTTTCGCTTTCAAATCTTTTCGAAATTTTATCTTTGTCTTCGCATGCCCCACCAACTCCGTAATTTCCAACCAGAGGATAGGTCAAAGTCAAAATCTGACCTTCGTAAGAAGGATCAGTGAAACTTTCAGGATAGCCAACCATGGAAGTATTGAAAACGACCTCTCCGCTCGTGGAGATGTCTGCTCCAAAAGATGTTCCTTGGAAAGTTGTGCCGTCTTTGAAGACGAGAGTGGCTTTGGTCATTTTGTTTGGTTCGGCGGTATTTTAAGGGGGAAGGCATGTAAAAGCAAGGCCAGCTTTTTGGGAATTGGGAAACGAAAATGATTGTGTTATTGGTGCGGATTCTCTAAAATCCTTAAGGCTTATCTTAAACACTATGGATTTAAAGGGGCAGCACATTTTGTCCGCATCACAGTTTGATAAAAAAACTCTTCTCGAATTATTCAAGAAGGCTCAAGAAATGGAAAAGATTTTGAGCAATAAGGGCCAGTCGGATTTGGCTTTTGGAAAAGTGATGGCAACGTTATTTTTTGAACCTTCGACGAGAACAAGATTTAGTTTTGAAACGGCGATGATGCGACTTGGGGGAAGAGTGATTGCTAATTCTGACATGGTGAAAACTTCTTCGACAATGAAGATGGAATCGCTTGAAGATACTGGAAAAACTGTTTCGCAAATGGCAGATATAATTGTGATGAGGCATCCAGAGGCGGGAAGCGTGGGAAAATTGGCTTTCAAGAGCGATGTGCCGGTGATAAATGCAGGTGATGGGCCGGCTCAGCATCCTACTCAAGCGCTACTTGATGTGTATACAATCTGGAAAAGTTTTGGGAAATTGGATGAGTTGACGATTGGAATGGTTGGCGATTTGAAGAATGGAAGAGTGCCACATTCGCAATGTGAATTGTTGAAACAATTTGATGTTAATTTTATTTTTGTTTCGCCAGAGGGACTGAAAATGCCGCGAGAAATCGTGGGGGATTTGCAAGATGGCGGCCATTATGTGGAAGAGGTTTCGGAATTGAAAGTGGTAATCAGCAAAATGGATGTAATTGCGATGACGCGAGTACAAAAAGAGAGATTCGAAAATGAAAAAGATTATGAAAAATACGTAGGGAGTTATGTGTTGAATAATGAGATGATGACGAAGGCAAAAAATAATGCGATTGTGATTCATCCGCTTCCAAGAGTTGATGAAATTTCTACGGAAATAGACACTGATCCTCGAGCAAAATATTTTGAACAAGTGAAAAACGGTGTGGCCATAAGAATGGCTTTAATTGCAGAAGTTTTGGGGCTTTAATGTTTTTATTTGGCTAAG
>CAINDQ010000107.1 GCA_903847465.1 uncultured Candidatus Peregrinibacteria bacterium | reverse complement strand
TGTTTTGTCACCCTCCACAGTTTTCTCTGCTGTGCCTTCCGCTGCTTCCTCGCTAGGAGTTGTCGCTGTATCGATAGTATCGATTGGTGGTTGTAAATTTTCTAGTCCTGGAACGCCTTTGCTGCATTCTTGAATCTTGGTCATGATAGTCGTTCTTGCTTCTTCGTCTTCGGCATATTTAGTTGCGATAGCTTCTAGAGCAACTGTATCTTCTGCATTAAATCCATATTTCTTAAAAATTGCTTTTGTTTCCGCGTCCACGGCTGGATCACGAAGATTTTCCGCTTTGAAAACATAACATGTTGCTTCAACAGTAGCATCGATGAATGCCTGTTTTTCATCTCTTGGACCAAGGACACAACCTGTCACAGAAAGTAGGAGAGATAGTCCTACCAAACTTGCTAAAAGTTTTTTCATTTGGATTGAGTTAAATATATATAAATTTAGTATACAGAGTTGAAATACGCTGTCAAATCCTTGAAATTCATGGTGTTTAGTACGTCATTTTTTGTTAGCCAGCCGCGCCTTCCGATGCCTACGCCATATTTCATAAAATCTATTTGATCAGTAGCGTGTGAGTCCGTATTTATTACAAATTTTGCGCCTTTTTCTTTGGCAATTCGAACATATTTATCAATCAAATCGAGTCTCAAAGGATTAGCATTTATTTCCAAAGCCACCTTGTTTTTCACACATGCCTCAATTACTTTTTCCATATCAAATTCCATAGGCGAACGTCTGTTAATCATTCTGCCCGTAGGATGACCTAGAATTCTGGAATATTTATTCTCGATTGCCGAAATAAGTCTCTTTGTCTGTGAATCATAATCAAGCCTCTGATGCATATGAGCGCTGATGATTACTACATCCAGTTTTTTCAAAGTTTCATCGTCAAAATCCAGCGATCCATCTTTTAGAATATCGACTTCGCATCCTTTTAGAATTGTGATTTTCCCTTTTAGTTTTTTGTTTAATTTATCTACTTCTGCCCATTGTTCATTCACGTCTTTTTTCCCCATTCCTCCGGTCACTCCCATTACCGAGGAATGATCCGTGATTGCAAAATATTCGTAGCCTTTTCCAATAAAAGCTTGAGCCATTTCTTCTATCGAATTTTTGCCATCGCTGTAGTGGCTATGATTGTGCAGATCTCCTCGCATATCTTTCAATTCCAAGAATTTTGGAAATTCTTTGTGCGCGAGTCCATACTCAATTTCTCCGTTATCACTTCTGATTTCCGGAATGATATAGGGGAGTCCCACCGCTTCAAAAATATCTTTCTCTTCTTTGCCGGAAATACATTTTTCTCCTTTAAATACTCCGTATTCACTCACTTTCAACCCCTTCTTTTTCGCCAAATCTCGAATCCTAATATTATGAGCTTTGCTACCGGTGAAATAATGCATCGCCGCTCCAAAACTTTCATCATCAATCACTCTCAAGTCCACATCAATCCCACTGCGGAGAGTTGTACTGGATTTCGTATCTCCTTCCGCCACAACATGAATTACTTCCGGATATTTCACAAAGCGCTCCATTATTTCTTTGCCGCTTTTGACGGGATCTTTCACCGTCACCAAAATGTCGATATCTCCGATTGTGTCCTGACATCTGCGCAAACTTCCGGCATATTCAATCTTAGTAATGTCTTTGCATTCTTTCATGTACTGAATAATTCTCTCCGCTTCATCCCGCGCCTCATCCGCCAAAAATCTATCTGAAGAAAAATGTGCATATTCATCTATCGCTTTCAGCATATCCGCTTCGCTTTTGTCGCCCATGCCAGGCAATTCTCGAACCAAATGCATTTCCACAGCCTTCTTCAATTCTGTCAGATTTTTTATTCCCAACTCACCATGTAATAATTTTACTTTCTTTGGTCCCAGGCCTCTTAGTCTCAAGATTTCCAGCAATCCCTCCGGAAACCCTTTCTTGATTTCCTCATATGTCTCACATTTTCCAGTTGTCACCAGTTCGGTAATAATGCTTCGGAGCGCCTCTCCTATTCCCGGCAATTTCTTTAACTCTTGCGGACGCTTCTCCACAATATCGCGCAAATCGTGCGGCATATTGAGAATATTGAAAGCCGCTTTTCGATAAGCATTCACGCGAAAAAAATCAGCACCTTGGATTTCCAAGATGTCAGCTATCTCCGCAAATATTCCAGCGATTTGCTTATTGTCCATTCTGTTTAGGGATTAAGCTTTCAAATACGGCCAATACCATTTTTGCAGCCTTTGCCCAAGAAAAATCTTTCAAACGTTCGGTTCCTGCTTCAACTAAACTCTTTGCATAATTTTCGTCGCTCACTAGTTTCATTAAGCCCATTTCAATACTCTCAACGTCATAAGGATCGCAGTAACAAGCCGCATCCTTGGCTACTTCAGGCAGACAAGAAACGTGAGCTGTCAACACCGGTTTCCCAAAATAAAACGCATCAAGTATCGGCATTCCAAATCCTTCATAGAGAGAAGTGAACGCAAAAATTTTACAATTTTGCATGAGAATATTTTTCTCGTCTTCACTCACGTATCCCATCATAATTACTTTTTCGGATAAATTATTTTCCTGCACCGTGCGCATAATATTGTTGAATCCAACACCTCTTTTTCCAGCCAAAATAAGCTTGTAATCAGGGTGAGAGTCCACAAATTTAGCAAACGCCTTAATCAATCTTTCCAGATTTTTTTTGCTCTCGAGTCTGCCTACGAATAAAATGTAATTTGTGTCTTTATCGATTTTGAAGTATCTGAAAATTTCATATTTTTCGAATGGATCTCCGCTACTTTTGCTTGGCATTTTTGGTGCCAAAAATCCGTGAGGAATCACTGTGATTTTTTCCTGACGGCAGTTGTAAAAGCGAACTAGATCAGCGGCCGTTGCTTCACTCGGCACAATAATTCTACTGGCGTGTTTCACTGCGTATTTTGTGCTCCAATCTAGGTAACGATACTGCATAAAAGAATAAGAAGTTCTCAAATATTTGAAAGCCACGTCATGGATAGTGATGACACTATTTTTTGGTCTGCTCAAAGGCAAAACATGTGATGGTATGAACAAAACATCTGGTGGTCTTTTTTCCATTTCTCCAGAAAGTTTCCATAATGTCCAAAGGCGCTTTGCTTTGAGAATGGTGTTTTGAAATTTTGTTGGAGTTTCTTTTATCAATTCTTCAATTTTCTCGTCAAAAACAAGTGGTTCTCTGGAGTACAAAACCATTTTATTTTCGTCATCCAAAGCTACCTGTTCGATCAGCGCATTGATAATATGATAGCTGTACCATTCGACTCCCGTGGCCTGGTCAAGGGCGTATCTCGACGCGTCAATTCCAATTTGCATACAAAAATTTTAAAGCGCAAACATACTAGCAAATTATTGCCCCCTCGCCAATACCAGTCCGCAAATATGTCTAGCTCCAAATTGTTTCAAGACTTTGCTGCATTCGTTGATGGTCGTGCAAGTTGTGGCTACATCATCGATCAGAATTAGGAATTTATTTTTGATTTTGTTGGAAAACTCTTGGTCGAATTTGATTGAGCCTTTGAGGTTTTTTAGCCTTTCAGCGCGATGCAATTTTGCTTGTCCGATTGAATATTCTTCTCTAATTAAGCAATCAAAACTTTCGACATTCTCGAATTTATTTTCAAAATCCGGATCGTTTTTCAGATAGAATAATAAATTTTCTGTTAACAATTTGGATTGATTAAATCCGCGATAAAGTAGGCGTTTTTTGTGAATGGGGACAGGAACGAAAATTGCTTTCGAAAATTCTGGAATGAATTGTGAAGTGTAAACGAATTGTGTGCGCAAGGCTTCGGCAAGGACAAAACTCAACTCCTTCACGAATTTATATTTAAAATTTGTAATCAAATTTCGGATCAGAATATTTTTGTTGTAACTACTACATACAATCAACTGATCAAAATAAAATCCTTTTCTGCATTTTTCATTACAAAAAAATCCAAATCGATTTTTCTTTCTGCAATTCGGACATTCTTGTTCTTCCAAAAAAGAAAACTTTCGCAAACATTCACCACAAACAAAATTTCCATACTCTCCGCACGCCAAACATCGCTTCGGAAAGAGCAAATCCAGCAGCCAGTTTTTTATTTCATCAAAAATCATGCCACCACCATATCACTCAAACTTAAAATTTTCTTAAATTCTTTTCTACGGAAAATAAGCAGGTCGATTTGGGGTCGGCCTGCTTATTCGTCTAAAGCGCTTTCGATGAGTACTTCCGCGGAGGAAGTCTCGATGGAATAGCGTTCGTAACAGT
>CAINDQ010000106.1 GCA_903847465.1 uncultured Candidatus Peregrinibacteria bacterium | reverse complement strand
TAATTTTGGGGAATTTTGTATAATTCTGGCCAAGGGGCTTTCTAGAAAGATACCTATGGTTAATGTAAATTTGAGCAAACCTATCGAAAAGGCGGATTTAAAGGGGAAGCTTTTTTTGATCGTGGGGCCTTCTGGATCAGGAAAAGGGACTGTTATTGCTGAACTAAAAAAGGTTTTTCCGGAGTTCATTTATCCGATTTCTTATACCACTAGAGCGATTCGTGAGGGCGAAAAGCCAGACGATGTTTATCACTATGTAGCAAGGGCAGAATTCGAGAAAATGATTGAGGAGGACGATTTTTTGGAATATGCGATTGTTCATTCCAATGAGTATTATGGCACGCCAAAAAGCGATATTGTGGAGCCTTTGAAACAGGGAAAGACGGTGGTAAGAGAAGTGGATATCCAAGGTTTCAATTCGATCAAAGAGATTTTTCCGAAAGAACATTTGGTTTCTATTTTTATGAAGGTGACGGATTTGGAAGATTTGAAACAAAGGATTTTGCGTCGTGGACAGATGTCCGAGGACGAACTAAATCGTCGCCTCAATAGTGCGATTGCCGAAATGGCCAAAGCTGATCAATGCAATTATCAGGTGGAAAATAAATGGGGCGAGATAAAGGAATCCGAAGAACATGTGGAACAGATTATTCGGGGGGAACTGGGTCTGAATTAATTCATCAAAAGCTCGTGCGCGAGCTTAAATTTTTAACCAAAATTATATGGTGATCGGAACTCTCAAGGAGATCAAGAATAATGAGAACCGCGTGGGTCTCACTCCTTATGGCGTAAAGGAACTGACGAGTGCTGGTATTCGTGTGATCGTGCAGGAAACTGCTGGTATCGGGAGTGGATTTTCGGATAGTGAATACAAGGAATGTGGGGCTGAAATGATGAGGAGTCCTGAGGATATTGTGAAGGCTTGTGACATTTTGGTGAAGGTAAAAGAACCGCTTCCAGAAGAGTATAATTTGCTTGAGCAATTTGCTGGAAAAACACTTTTTACTTATTTGCATTTGTCAGGAGTTGATAAAAGACTGACCAAAGTTTTGGTGAACAACAACATCACCGCAATTGCTTATGAAACTGTGCAGGATGAAAACGGCAGACTTCCTCTGCTTGCTCCAATGAGTGAGGTTGCGGGAATTTTGGCGGTTCAATATGGTGCTGAATTTTTGCAAAAGAAACATGGTGGTCGTGGAATTACTCTTGGTAAAATTTCCGGCATTCCAAGTGCTCGTGTCGTGGTGATCGGCGGAGGATTTGTGGGAGCTACTGCGGCAAAAACGGCTGCTGGAATGGGTTCTAGAGTGAAATTGTTTGATATCAATCCAGCGGTTTGTGAAATGTTAAATAAAGAAGTGAAGGAATATCTTGGTCCAGTTCTTGGTGAAAATTTTGAAGCGCTTGCTCCTGAAAAAGAAATTTTTGAACAGGCGTTGAAGGATTGCAATTTGTTGGTTGGTGGAGTGCTCGTTGCTGGAACAAAAGCGCCGACAGTTGTGAGTGAAGAACAAATAAAGATGATGAAGGATGGTTCTGTGATTATTGATGTGGCGATTGATCAAGGCGGTTGCATTTGGGGATCTAGGGCGACAAGTCACACTGAGCCTGTGTACGATCTTTATGGAAAAATTTATTGCTGTATTCCAAATATGCCGGGACAAGTTTCTCGTCAATCAACTATCGCTTTGACGACTGCAACACTTCCTTATTTGAAAAAGATGGCTACGCAAGGTCCGATTGTTATGCTTCAGGAATCTTTGGCCAATGGTGGCAGATTCGCAAAAGGACTAAATGCTTATAAAGGTCATATCACTTACGAAAGTGTGGCAAAAGATCTTGGCATGATGGAAAATTACAAGGCGGCGAGCGAGCTTATGTAAGAATGTTGATATGCAAAAAACGTGTGCCAGATGCGGAGAAGGATATGAAGTCTTTGACGAAGATCTGGCACTTTATGAAAAAGTTTCGCCGGTTTGGGGTGGGAAAAAATATCTTATTCCGGTGCCTGCGATTTGTCCTTTTTGCAGGTTTGTTGGGAAAGGCGCTTTTCGGAATGAACATACTTATTACAGAACGAAATCGGCCATGTCGGGAAAGTCTTTGATTTCTGTATATCAGCCTAATTCTCCTTATAAGATTTTTTCGTATGATGAGTGGTGGGGGGAGAATTGGAGTCCTTTGGAGTATGGAAGAGATTTTGATTTTTCGCGTGGATTTTTTGAGCAGTTTGAAGAGCTTTTTCTGGAAGTGCCAAAAATAAATTTGATCCAGGATGGGACTTCGGAAAATTGTGAATATACGAATTTTGGAGCGGAAAACAAGAATTGTTATCTGACGCTTGGCATGCGGGCTGAAGATGTTTGTTATTCGATTGATATAATGATGAGTCGGAATTGTATTGATTGTTTGCATGTGATTGCAGGAGAAAAATTGTATGAATGTGTGAGTTCCGAACAGTGCTTTAATTGTTCTTATTTGAATAGATGTAATCAGTGTACTGATTGTTATTTCTTGGAAAGTTGTATTTCGTGTAAGAATTGTTTGGGTTGTAAAAATTTACGACATAAGGAGTTTTGCATATTCAATAAGCCATATTCGGAAGCTGAGTATTTCGAAATTTTGAAGGAATATGGGTTGGACACGCGCGAGGGGGTGGAGAGTTTTAGAAAAAAATTTGAAAAATTTAAACTCACGTTGCCGTGTTTATATGCATCGCTGAGATTGTCTGAAAACAGCACTGGAGATTTCTTGGATGGAGCAAAAAATTGTCATGAATGTTATATTGTCATGATGGGCGCGGAAAATTGCAGACATAGTTTTGTGACTGGCAGAGCGTGTCGAGATATTATTGATTCTAATAGTTGTGATGGAGAATTGAATTGTTTTGCTGACGGAGCGATTGCTTCACAAAGAATTTTATTCTCACATTTTATTAGAAATTGTTCGGAGATTTCTTACTCAATGTTTTGTTACAATTGTCATAATTTATTCGGTTGTACCGGACTAAATCGTAAGCAGTATTGCATTTTCAATAAGCAATATTCTAAGGAAGAATACGAAGAGCTTGTGCCAAAAATTGCCGAGCATATGCAGAAAAATGGAGAGTGGGGAGTATATTTTCCGCTAAAAATGTCGGCCTTTGGTTACAATGAAACTTTTGCTTACGACATGAGTCCAATTTCGAAGGAAGAAGCTTTGAAGCTTGGATATAAATGGTCTGATTATCGACAGGACATGGAAGTCAGCGGTGATCATGTGGTATGTGAAGTGACGGGAAGGCCTTTTAGACTGATAAAACAGGAATTGGATTTTTACAAAAAGCAGGGGATTCCTCTACCGACAAAGCATCCGGACGTGAGGATTGAGCAGAGATATAGAATGAGGAATCCAAATAAGTTTTGGAAAAGAGTGTGTGGAAAATGTGGAGAGGAAATCGTAACCACTTACGATCCTTCAAGACCGGAGGTGGTTTATTGCGAATCCTGCTATCTAAAGGAAATTTATTAGAGAGCTGAGCTTAGTTCCATCTTCAATTGGTCTTTTCCTCTCATTCCGATATATTCTCCAACCACTTTTCCTCCTTTAAAAAGTTTCATGTTTGGGATGGATTGGATTTGGTATTCGATGGCCAAAGGCATGTTTTCTGGAATTTCTGTGTTTACTTTGGCGATCTTTAATTTACCTTCCATTTCTCCTGCGAGATCTTCCAAGACTGGTCCCATCATGATACAAGGACCGCACCATGGAGCCCAAAAATCAACTAGGACAGGCAACTCTGATTCAAGGATTTCCTTTGCGAAATTTTGTTTTGTGACTTCGATTGTTTTTGACATATCTATTTTGGTTAAGATTTATGAATTTTTTATAAAACCACTTAAGAGTGTTTCGATTGTATTTCTGTTTTTTGCATCAATGGATTTGAGGCAAGTTTCGAGATTTTCATTGAGATATAGCTCGATGACTCTTCTAAGTCCGGCATTGATGGCGGAGAATTGTTCAGTGATTTTTTTGCAAGGGCCTTTTGTTTCGATTAATTTAGAGAGACCATCAATTTGTCCTTTGACGATGTTTAGGCGTTGATTTAGGGTGTTTTTTCTCATAGTTGGTTTTTGTTGAGAATCTTGTGATTTCAGTATATACCCCCATGGGGTATATGTCAAGACTTGGTGTTTGGTAAATTTCTGCTTGCGGTTTTTTGGCCTAGATATTATGCTTTTTGGGCTTTAGTTCGCTGGGGTGTCGCCAAGTGGTAAGGCAGTGCCCTCTGGAGGCACTATTCGGGGGTTCGAATCCCTCCACCCCAGCCAAATGGCTTTGTCTTTAAGAAGTCTTTTAGAGACTAGCTCTTGTTTTTTCAACACGGCCTTTTTGCAAAAAGGTCATACCCACCATGTCTAATGCGTTTCCGCTTGGTAACATGCTAATTTTTGAAGTAGGAATATATGCAACCTGTATGATTTTGTAATCGCTAGCTAAATTATTTTCATCATCAACTCCGTTATATATTGTCTTAATATTTGAGGCTGACATCATTCTGTCAGGATTTGGGATGATATAAGTTACCCTTGGTTCCGTAGGATCTGTTTCTTCAATGCCAATAAGGCTACTATGTCCCAGTTCTTTCCATTTTGATTTATCTGGGTGTTTTCTCAGTAATTCCTCCATCGTTTTTATGGAAGGTGGTCTTCTAAGTTCTCGCTGTTCATTAAGCCAAGCAATACTTCCAGCATTCAACTTGAGCTTGCCACGTTTTGAGATGTGGCACGTAGCAGGATTCCTGCAATTCATCTCTTCTATCCTACCTTCTGTGTATGGAAGCTCTACGATATCACAGGCTGACATCAATCTTGCTGCACAGGTTATATCAAGCTCTTTCAAATCTTTTTCATCACCTTCAAAATCAAAAAATTCTTTTATCCATGAGATTTGGTCTATTACTGACCAAAATTTCAAATCACGTGGTACGAGATAATGACCTTTTCCATCTGTAGACGGAATCGCCTGGAATTTATCAAGGTTAAATCCTTTTCCTTCTTCAATTTGCTTTAATCCGTCACTGTAGCTTAAAGGTGCAGCAATTGATGCGTTTGAAGCTTTCTTTGATATATCAGTGGTAATAGCCAAAGGGATTGGTGAAGATGGAGGCTCAATGATAGTTTCTGTTGAGCGTTCTGCTAATGCGTTATCTAGACGCCGTTTCAGACCTTCCAATCTAGCCAAATTTTCTTTTGCTTTAGCTATGTCTGCAATGACGGCTTCTCTTAGTTCTATAATTTCGGCTCTTGATTCTGGGATGACTGTTGTGTTGTCATCAGGGGTGTCCATGCGGCTATAAATTAATATTTATTACTAAATTATATCATATTTTCATTGATTAATCACACCAATTCAAGAATTTATTCTAAATGTACTAGACCCGACTACCCAGCCAAAAGGGAAGAAATTTCGCAATTTAAGAATGGTGGAAAAGCTATTGAGTATGTTAAAATCAAATTAGTTTAACCCCAATCTTATGAACAAATTTATTTATTTTTTGATTTTTCTGGCAATTTTGTTGCTAGCATGGATGGCTTGGAGCTTTTTTTCAATTCGCAATGTTGAACAACTTGAGTATAAGGTCGTTGAAAAGAATGAGAATTATGAAGTTAGACAATATAAGTCTTTCATTGTTGCTGAAACTGTTGTTGAGAATGTAGGTTATTCGGAAGCTCTTAATGAAGGGTTTAGGCGAATAGCCGGATATATTTTTGGAGGGAATAAGGCAAAGGAATCTATTGCCATGACTACGCCAGTTACGGAGGCGCTTTCAGAAAAGATTGATATGACGGTGCCGGTGACCGAACAGGTTTCTGAAAAAATTGATATGACGGTGCCGGTTATTGAACAAGTTTCAGAAAAAATTGATATGACAGCGCCGGTTACTGAAAAAAAAGAGTCCGAAAAGTCACGAAAAATTTCTTTTGTAATGCCGTCGAAATACACAATGGACACTTTGCCAATTCCTAATGATGATAGAGTTCAATTGCGGGAAGTTCCAGCTAGAAAAATGGCTGTTTTGAGTTTTAGCTGGTATGCAACTTCTAGTAGGGTCGAGGCAAAAAAACAGGAACTCATTAATGTTTTGAAAGATAAGGGAGTGAGTTATGTTGGTGAGCCGATTTATGCTGGTTATAATCCTCCGTTTAGTTTTCCTGCATTTCTTAGAAATGAAATTATGGTGGAGTTGGCTGAATGAAGGGGGACTAGACCAGATTAGCCAGCCAAAAATTCTCTGTTATGATAATATGGAGATATGATCCAGAAATGTATTTCTTGCGGGCAGGACTTTGAGATCACTGAAGGTGATCTGTCGTTTTATGCTGGAATAGATGTTCCTAAGCAAAAAAAATGTCCAAATTGTAGACTGCTTAGGCTTCTGTTGGAACGTAATACTCGACAGCTTTATTACAGGAAGTGTGATTTTTCTGGTAGGAAAATTATATCTATGTATCATGAAAAACAGCTTTTCCCAGTTTACGAACCATCTGCTTGGTGGGGTGATGGTTGGGATGATTTGGCGCAGGGGATGGATTTTGATTTTAATCGACCGTTCTTTGAACAGTTCAAAGAGTTGAAAAACTCTGTTCCTCATTTTTCGGTATTTACTGTAAATGTTGAAAATAGTGAGTTCACAAATTGTGCCGGATATATAAAAGATTGTTATCTGATTTTTGAAGCTGATTATGACGAAGATTGTTTTTATTCAAATAGAATTTATCATTCAAACGATTGTATTGATTGTTCAAATTGTTATGACTGCGAATGTTGTTATGAGCTTATTGACGGCCTTAATTGCTATGGGCTTAAATATTCTCAAGAATGTACCGACTGTCATGATGGTTATTTTTTAAAGAATTGCATTGGGTGTAAGGAGTGCATTGGTTGCATGAATCAGCGCCAAAAAACTTTTATGATTTTTAACGAGCAATATACGGAAGATGAGTATAAAGAGAAGAAGGCTCAAATGGGTCTGGATAGCTATGATGGACTAAAGGATCTTGAAAAAAAGGCTTGGGATTTTTTTGTGAATCAGCCTCATAAACAGTGGGAAGGAGAGCAGAATGAAAATGTTGTCGGAGATCATGTCTATAATTCTAAAAATGCTTTTCACTGCTTTGACTGTAAGGATTTGGAGGATTGTAAGTATTGTTATAGATCCGCTTCGCATGTTAAAAATTGTTTTGATTATAGTGGGTACGGGTTTAAGGCTGAATTTGTTTATGAATCGGCGGCTTGTGGGGACAATGTTAACAATTTGAAATTTTGCTCTACGTGTGCGACAAATAGTTCGGATCTTGAATATTGTTTTGGTTGCACTTCGTGTAGTAATTGTTTCGGATGTGCATCTTTAAAAAAGAAAAAGTTTTGTATTTTAAATAAGCAATATTCTGAGGCTGATTTTAAAACTTTGCGTGGGAAAATTATCGAGTATATGAAGGAAACTGGAGAATGGGGAGAGTTTTTTCCAAATGAAATTTGTCCTTATGGGTACAATGAGTCACTAGCGATGGAGCAGTTCCCTATGACAAAAGAAGAGGCTATCTCAAAAGGATTTAAATGGTCTGATTACGAAATGCCAGCCCCTGAGATTGCTTCTGATGTTGTTGTTTGCGAAGTGACTGGGAAGCCATTTAGGTTGATTAAGCAAGAACTTGATTTCTACAAATCGTGGAATTTACCATTGCCTCGAAGATCTCCAAATCAAAGACATTTTGATCGGTTGGCTAAGAGGCCGTTGTATGGCTTGAGAAGGACTAGTTGTAGTAATTGTGGTAAAGAAATTGATGCTAATATTTTGTCTTATCAGCCAAAGAAAGTGCTGTGTAGAGAATGTTATTTTTCTTTGGTTTATTGATTATTCTGAAAAGCGTGTTTCAGCCAGAATTGATCTGTTGTGATATACTCTTCTCATGAAATTTATTTCAACTCTATCGCCACTTCTAATCAAAAAAGCTAATGAGCTTGGTATTCAGCCCGAGGATATTACCGAAAATTATATTAAAGGGAGTGGAAAAGGCGGGCAGAAGATTAATAAGACTTCAAGCTGTGTAATGCTTAAGCATTTGCCGAGCGGGATTATGGTTAAATGTCAGAAACATAGAGAGCAGAGCAAGAATAGACTTTCAGCATACAAGTTGTTGATCTTGAAGATTGATGACCAAGTTAAGGGAAATAAATCGGATAGAGCAATGGCTATCTTCAAACTGCGCAAGCAGAAGAAAAGGCGGTCCGCTAAGGCAAAGGCGAAGATGATGGAGGACAAGACTCATCGAAGTGAGGTGAAGAAGTTGCGTGGAGATAAAGGGTTAAACTAAAGTACTAGGCCTGACTAGCTAGGCAAAATAATTCTGTAACCAAAAAAATATGGATACAAAAAATCAAAGCTCAGAGTGTTGTCCTAAATTCGATCCTACTCCTTGGGATAATAAGATTTTCGAGTGGAATGATAAAAAATTTATCAAGGACAAGGTTTTCACTTTGTTTTTTATGCCGATAAATTTTGGCTCTGTGATCACAAGAATGATGGCTAAGGTTGAAAAAGCTGGTGCCAAGGCGCAGGATTGGATGGCGCTTTCGGAGCATACTTCTAAATGGAATATGGATTTGTGTGTTGCGGTTGATCGAGAAATCCCAGATGCTGAGAATGTAACTTTAAGCGGAAAGTTTTTCAGTAAAGTTTATGAAGGGAGTTTTAAAGATACCGGAGCGTGGTGCGAAAATTTTACGGATTGTGTTAAGGGTAAAAAACTGGAATCGAAAAAAATGTATATGTGGTATACCACTTGTCCAAAGTGTGCTAAAAAATATGGGAAGAACTATGTAGTTATTATTGCACAGATTAAGTAGTCGTTCAGATATGATTTTTCAATACATTATTTTAGGTTTTGTTTTCTCTGCTGGGATTGGGCCGGCGAATATTGAAATGATTAAGCGGGCGCTTACAGGAAAGGCGTGGCCGGCGATGGTTTTTTATATTGGGACGGGGATTATTGATATGTTTTATATATCAGTGGTGATGTTTGGCTTTTCCTTTTTCTCAGAGAATATGATGCTCAAAATTGCGCTTGGGGTCTTTGGTATTGGGTATCTTTTGTATTTGGGAATAACGGATATTAGGGACTATTTTAAAAAAGAAGCGTTTGCTCAGGGGATAAAATTGCCTACGAAAAAGAAGATGCATCCTTTTGTGGAAGGAATGCTGGTGAATTTAGCTAATCCGGTAGCGATTGCTAGTTGGACGGCTTTTTATGGGGTTGTGGCTGCGGATTTTGGGAAATCGACTTTCAATATTATTCCGGTGATGATCGGCGCTTATTCTGTTGGTTTGGTGATTCTTTTTGTTGCGTATTTTTGCAAGAAAGTTGCTGGAGAAAAGATTATGCGAGTGGTTTCACTTTTGTCGGGGATTATCCTGATTGGTTTTAGTTTGATGTTTGCGTGGGGTTTGCTGAGGAGTTAATCTGTTGCAAGCGATTTTTCGCTAAGATATAATTCTTGCAATTATCCTCTTCTCCTCAAAACCTATGAAAAAAAATATCAAGTTGCCTGTTTTGATAGTGGCAGCAAGTCTGTTTATTTGTTTTTTTACAGTTCGGCTAGCGATGGCGGCTACTACGAATTCGAATAATGGAGCGCCTGCCAAGACTGTTGCAATTGGAGCGATCGATTTTTTGGTAATGGATTTTAATATCAATGTTGGGGCTGACAGTCGTGTGGCTGGAATATCGTCGGTTAGTGCTGCGGGGAAGGTTATTACCAGTGTGAAGCCTTGGAGCACTATGAAATTTTACGACAATGGAAATGTAATTTGGGAATCTGGTTCTGACTGGATTGGGCTGGACGATGATGCGGATGGTAAATATACTGGCCAGCCTGATACGGCGATTGAGTGTGATGGAAGTGCGACTTCTGGTCGTGGTCTCGATAATTGTGAGTTAGGAGCCCCTGATGTGGGTGATCCTCTTGTAAGCATAGATTCGAATGATCATATCTGTTTAGATTCTCTAACGAATCCAACTTGTGTGTATTATGATGGAGGGGGTGGTTGTGGAAATGCTAATTATTACATTGTTGGTTCAGCATGTGCAAACGTAAGTTTTCATCATTCTGGCGATGGTGATCCTTGGGTTTATGATGATGTAGATGATGGGCATCAGAATGGTACTTATGATGATGGTGAAAATATATATCTAGAGTATGGATATCCTTTGAATACTTATAATAATGCTGCGCCAGATACGACGATTGTGGGGACTGCTCCAGTTGCTGGTTCGGTTATCGTTGCTGATTCTCCTTGGGCAACAATGAAATTTTACGATAATGGGAATACAACTTGGGATGTTGGTGCTGACTTTATAGGTTTGGATGCTGACGCTAATAATTATTATCTTGATAAATTAACTGCTCTAACTGCAGATCTGACCGATGCTGCTACGATAAATGCTTTGACTGATACGACAAATGTTAAGTTTTGGTTGGATGGTGGGACGGCTGGGTTTGGGGGTGGTGATATTCAATTAGGAACTACGGCAACTACGGTCTCTGCTTATGATAGTGGTGGATCTGGCTGGTATGTTTCGGGATTAAGCCAGGAGTTGGCTGCGGGTGCGAACAGAATATTCGTTACTATGACTTTAAATGATTTCAGCGGTTTTTATGCTAGCAATAATGAAATTATCAAGATGAGTGTGCCACAATATGTTGATGATGGAAGTGATAAGACATGGCAGCTTGGAGATAGAGGTATGTTCTTGGCATCACGTGTTTTGGGGAATGTTGTGAATACAAGTGCGATGACTGTGGATGCAATTCGTCCAGAGTTGGATTCTGCTAGTTTTGCCGATGACGCGCTTAATATTGCTGATGAAGCGGCTGGAACAACAGTGACTTTTACTTTTTCAGAACCAGTGACGGGATTTACAAGTGGTGATTTAACTTTTCCAAATGGGACAATAACGGAACCTGTTGTTTCTATTGGATCTGCTGCTGTATGGACAGCTACTTTTACGCCAGATGATGATGTCGAAGATTATGACAATGTTTTAATTATAGATATGGCTGGTATTAACGATGTTCATGAGGGTGTTGTGGGGAATGCCGGTATTGGGACGGAAAATTCTGATAATTATGGTGTGGATACCAGGGAGCCAACCGTTGGAATTACCGATGACGAGCTTGGTGTAGCAAATATTGATGGAGGAGATGTTGTCTATACTTTTACTTTCTTGGAAGATGTGACTGGGTTTACGGATGAGGATGTAACTTTGACTGAAGGAACAAAAGGAACTTTCGCTTCTGTTACTGCTCGTGAATATACGCTGGTAGTTACTCCAACTCCAAATTTTGAAGGGAATATGACTGTTGATGTTGCAGCTGGGGCAGCACTTGATGGGTATTCAAATGGAAGTCTTGTTGCTACTCAATCAGTGCAACAAGTTGATACTAAAGCTCCAACGGTAGAGATCACTGATGATGAAAGTGGAGTTGCTAATATTGATGGAGGAAATGTTAAGTATACTTTTGATTTCTCGGAAAATGTTACTGGTTTTGCAATAGATGATGTTGTTGTGACTGGAGGAACGGAGGGAATTTTAACCACTGTTACTGCTAAGCAATATACCCTTGAAGTTACTCCAGATTCAGATTCCATAACAGATATTACTGTCGATGTTGCGGCTGGCGTTGCGCATGATCTGAATGGCAATGACAGTGTTGTGGCGACACAATCAGTGCAGGAAGTTGATACAACGGCTCCAACAGTAGAGATCAGTAGTGATCAAGATGGGATCGCCAATATTCCTGGAGGTAATATTATTTATACTTTCGATTTCTCGGAAGATGTTACTGGGTTTACGGATGAGGATATAACTTTGGCTGGAGGAACGAAGGGAGCTTTTGCTTCTGTTAATGCTCAAGAATATACGCTTGTAGTTATCCCAACTCCAAATTCCACAACAGATATCACTGTCGACGTGGGGGTTGGTGTTGCGCATGATTTGCATAGCAATGACAATCTTGCTGCTGATCAATCCGTGCAAACTGTTGATACGCTTCCTCCTACTGTAGAAGTGGCGATGGATGATAGTGCGTTTTATCTTGGTCAAGAGACAACAACTGTGACTTTTACATTCTCAGAAGTTCCTTCAGAATTTACAGCTGAAGATGTTTCAGTTGTAAGTGGGGCAATTGAAGATATTCACTCTACAATAGACCCTCTTGTTAAAATAGCATTGTTTACGGCAACGCCTGGCGTTGATCATGATAATGCCAATGTAATCACTGTTGGGACTGATGGATGGACTGATCCTAATGGGAATCATCCTGCGTTGAGTACTGATTCCGACAATTATACAGTTGATACAAAGAGACCAACCTTGGATATAGAAATTGATGACACTATTAAATTTGGAGAAACTCCAACCGTGACTTTTACATTCTCAGAAGAAGTGACTGGTTTCAGTATTGACGATGTTACGGTTCACGAGAATGGCGAATTAAGTGATTTTTCTACGGATGACGATATAGTTTGGACGGCTACATTTACGCCAACAGTGGGAGTGGAGGATGATAGTAATGTGATTTCCGTTGATATGACTCAACTCACAGATTTGGCTACAAATGCTGGAGCAGGGACAACAAATTCTAATAATTATGCTATCGATGTGGTTCTGCCGACTTTTGATATTAGATATTATTCTGACAGTGGTTTGACCCTTCCTATTGAAGATGATTCGAAGCTTAAAGTTGGTACGTATTATCTAAAAATACATGCGAGTGAGGCTTTAGGTTCAACTCCTACGGTGACGTTAGTGGCCGAAGGTTCTGCTAATGATGTTACAAATGGGGCAACAACTTATGTTTCAGGAAATGATTATAAATATACAAGAACGATTGCTTCTGATGCTTTAGCTGTAGGGACAGTTAAGGAAGAAATAAAGGTCACCGGAACGGATAGTTCTGGAAATGCGTCTACCAATGTTGATCCAACAAATGAAGCAACTAGGGCTCTGTGGATTGATACTGTGGCTCCAGCGGTTAATGCTGGGGTTGATGCCGGAACAGTGACTTCTCAGTTTACGCAAGATGCGACCGTGACCGATGCTGGAGGAATTGCTTCATATCTTTGGAGTAAAGAATCTGGTCAGGACAGTGTTACTTTCGGAACTGCTACGGCTGTTGATACGACAGTTAGTGTGCCAGGAGGAGGTCCTTATGTAATAAGATTGACCGTTATAGATTTAGCTGGAAATTCAGCTTATGATGAGGCGGCTTTCACTTGGGGAACGGTTCATGGAGGAGGTGGTGGTGGATATAGTGCCCCAAAAACTAAAACAATTACTGAGCCAGTTGTAAAGACGTTTGAGTTTGTGGATGTGCCAAAGGCAACTAATAAGAATTCAACCGCTATTTATGATTTATATCAAAGAGGAATAATCAATGGATATAGTGGTAATCAATTTAAGCCTGAGAATACAATTAATAGAGCTGAAATAACGAAGATTTTAGTAATTGGTTCAGGAGCAACTCCTACTTTGGAGATGTATAAGAATTGTTTCCCTGACGTAAAAGAACAATGGTTTGCGCCATATGTTTGCTATGCGAAAGAAAGAAAATTATTAAAAGGATATGACGATGGTTTATTTAAACCTGCTAAAGAAATAACCAAATCCGAATATTTCAAGATACTGATGAATGCGCTTGGATATGGCAGTTCCGCAAGTGTTTCCACTGATCCATTTGGTGATGTCAAAAAAACGAGTTGGTATGCTGGATTTGTGGATCGTGCTAAGGGACTTGGAATTATCTCTGCTACGGAAAGATTTTTCTCCCCTGACAGTCTAATGAAGAGGGGAACATCAGTGGAATATCTTTACAGAGTTTTGATACTGAAAAAATAAGAGAGATAAAGTCTGATTAGTATTGTTTTTAGTTCCTAATTTATAAACTTTCTTTTTATGCCAACTCTAGATTTAGTAACAGGTGGTCTTGTGATTATTGCGCTTGCTTGGTTGATTCAGCTTTATCAGGTTTTGAAAATTAATAAGAATATTTCGCCGCTTTTTGTGGGGGGATATATGATTGGAGTGGGATTGCTTGTCGTGAGTGGTTATTTGGCGAAAATGCCAGTTTCATATTTCGAGCTTGGGACTCTTGTTGCAGCGGCAATAGTTTTGGTCGCAATTTTGCGAAAGAAATAAATAAGGAATTTTTACTATATATATTTTAACCTCAAATTCTATGGCAATTAGTCTTTCATTGATTGGGATGGGCCTGATCATTCTGTCGTGGGTGGTGCAGATCGTTTTTACTCTCAAGGGTCAAAAAGCAATGAGGCCTTGTTTTGCGGCAATGCAGTTTTTGGGTATCGCTCTTTTGGTTGTGGATACTTTCATGACTGCAGGACAGATGAATCCTTTGGCTTGGATGAACGTTGTTAGCGCCTTGGGAGCTTTGGTAATGATGGTTTTGGTGCTACGCAAATAGGCAAAAACATTATTTTTAAGCCATTGTTGAATTCTGCTGGAGAAGTCTGGCAATTCTTTTGCGTGTTTCGTTAGATCTTTGTTCTAAAGAGTTGTATTCATCGCGTTTTCTCTCTGGAAGGATGGAGTCTTTAAATTTGGTGCCTTGTTCTATTTGTTTGAGCATGGAGAATTTTTGCTTTAATTCTCTTTTCATTGCATCGAGATAAAAACGAATTTTTGGTATTTCCTGAGGGAATTCTGTTCCAAGCTCAGCTTCTATTTCTGTGAGGATACTTTCTAAGGTTAGCTCTAGGTCGCGGACTCTCATATTTGTGCTTAGTTGTTCCACGACTCCAACAATTTTTGGTTTTTGAGCTCTCATTAGATATTGGATAAATCTGAAATCGAAATCGTCTTTGGTTGGGCCTTCTGGAGAAAGCAGAACTCTTTCGTTTAACATAAAATCATTGATCATTCTGATCGCTTCTGAGCGCAAAATTGTCGATATTACTCTTGAGTTTGCGACTTCCATGATGGGTCGTGTTCCTTGTTGTGGTTCTTGTGGTTTTTTCATAAAATTTAAAATTCTCCTGGAAATTCTGCTGACATAATTTCTCGGATGTTTGATCCTTTTAAAAGGGTTTTGATGGTTTCTAATAATTGACGAACTCTTTCTCTAGTTATTCCCAATTCTGCTCCTACATCTTCTTGGCTATAATCTTTGTCTTTTCCCTTTGGTTCTTCTTTGTTGCATCGACGGAAGATGTAAATAGAACGTTCCTTATCTTTTATATCAGATGCTCTAACTATTTGTCTTACCGCTTTCCAAAATCTATTAAGAGCATCTTGGTGCTCAATGTTTTCGAATTCCGGATCGGTTTCTCCATAAATTTCGTCTCCGTGCGTATCTTCGCCATTTTCATTTTTTGCTCCTAGAGTGTCATAATGTATTGTTTGATTAACTCTAGAGGCTTCCATTAGAATTTTCACTTCTTCTATTGGTAATCCCATTCTTTCTGCAATTGTTTCAGGTGTAACGTCTATATTGTCTCTTCGTAGATCTTTGACCGTGAGTGCTAATTTGCGTATTCTATCTACTGTATTAATTGGGATTCTAATTTCTCTGCTTTTATCTCCGAGTCCACGAGTAATTGCTTGTCTGATCCACCATATCGCATAAGTTGAAAATTTGTTTCCAAACCTCCAATCAAATTTTCCGACTGCTTTCATCAAGCCAATGTTTCCTTCTTGGATTAAGTCAATGAAGGAAAGCCCGTGGTTTTGGTAGTGTTTTGCTATGCTTATTACAAGTCTTAAATTCGCGCGAATCATATGAGCTTTTGCTCGTTCGTCGCCTTCTTCTATATGTTCTGCTAAAATGCGTTCTTCTTCTCTGGATAAGAGCGGAGTTTTGCTGGCAATTGCCATATACCTTGTTAGACTTGCTGAATCTGATTCTGTTTTTTGGGGCTTGTATTTCCCTTCGTTTGAATCAGGGTCTTGGTTTTCTGGGTATTCATCGGAGTCTTCTTCGGGGAAATCAGTATCTCCGTCTATTATTCCAAAGTCGTCATCCTGTCGAGATACTTCTGGTTTTTTATTTTGTCTTTTTTCTCGGGCAGGACTGGATGACGTTGTTTTTGAGCCTCTTTTCATTTGAGCTTCCAATACGTCTACTAAGTGGCCAAGGCTTGGTGGTGGTGTTGATTCGTCATTATCGTCATTATCGTCATTATCGTCGTCGTCCTCATAGTCATCAAAAGAATAATCCTCAAGTTCTTCAGGAGGGAAAGCTAAGGCAGGTTGTCCAAACTTTTTTTGCTTGTTTTCAAAAATGGCATATTTATCAGTAGCTGGATTGTACACTAAGGCGTAATTTTCATATTTGCTTACTGCCACTAGTCTTTCGAGAGCTTTATTGATTCTTTCTATTGGCAAAGGTTCTTTTGCCGCCCTTTTAGGCGGAAATTTGTATCCGACTCTTTTAATTTCGGCGTTTGGGTGGAGATGGTCTGTTTTGCCCATTCTTTTTTTTGCTTTCTCTAGTGATTCTATTGTTGCCAAGTGCGTGTTTAGGTCACTGAAGTTGCTCAGTAATTCGTTTGCGGACATCCAGACGCCTTCTCCTTTACGCCCCATTAAGGCAAGTAGGTAAGCCGAAATGCCACCAAGATATGTAGTCGTTCCTATATGTTCTAGATAGGCAGGTTGTTTGTTTAGGGGATTGTCCAATTTTCTGCCTTCGTGTTCAACAGGGTAGGCGTATAAAAATTGTTGTCTGGTTGCTTCAATTAAACTGTAGGAGGTTTGTCTGATTTGATCTAAATCTGCGCCAGACATGGGGAGGTGAAGGGCTGCCTTTGTGTTATCCATTTGCAGGAAGCTTTGCGCCGTTTGGAATCTTTCTGCGACTGCTTCTCCGCCAGCGGCGAGGAGGCTTAATTGCATTTCTGCAATATTTGCGCAGTCATATATTGGTTTGGCTTGTTCTCTAAGGGCCTTTGAACCTCTTTTGGAAAGAGGAACAAGTGGGTATAGAGCGCTAGCCAGATTTCTTAGGACTTCCTCTTGGGTTTTATCAAGGCCATCTCCTAAAGAGGCTGGAATGGCTATTTGATCAAGTATTGCCGGATCAACCCGTAAGGTCGTGTCTATGGTTTGCTCTTTGTGCTCTGCTTTTCTTGGCATTTGTTCTTAACAAAAAATGATTTAAGGTGCGGGAGTGTACCATATCTTTTTTTGTTAATAAATAGTAAAAATCGACAAAAGGAGGGGTTTTTGCAGTATGGGTTTTTGCTGGATTCTTTTTATCTAGGAATTGTTCTGTTTAGTTTGCCCTGCAAGGATTTTGATATTCGATAAGCAAAGGCCATGGCAACCAAAGTTCCGGTGGATAGGTAGACTAATTTCATCACGAGAGTGTTGCTGTCGGTGCCGATAAAAAGGCCGTGGATGAAGAGGGCGAGGAATGTAGGGAAGGTGAAATAATGTAGAAAGCGCCATGCTTTGTATTTTGTGACGATCATGATGAGTGAGGTGAGAATGATGATCACGAATAAATAAAATCCGATAATTCCGAGGCTCAAATAAAGTGGTTTGAATTGGGAATAGAAGGGGATAAAGAGTTCCATGAGGGAGAATTTTGCGAAATTATCGAGCGCCAAGGTGACTAAATGAGTTGCGACAAAAATTACAAGAGTTATGCCGATTGTGCGGTGAATCCTCCATGCGATAATTGGGCCCCAGAGGTTGAAAATGTAGCCTGAGGTGATTCCAATTCCGACTATCAACAAAAGAAAAAGTAGAATGTAGCTCGTTATTCCGGAGACGCGGGTGAGATACCAAATCCATGGAGTGCTTTGTTGTTGAGGGGCTGTTTGGGGAGCGATTCCTGGGTCGTTTGCGTTCAAGGGATTTGTTTTGACGAGGACTTCGGCACCATCTAGATAAGTGTCGTTGTCTGTGTCTGGATTGTTTGGGTCGGTTTTGAAAATGTTTAGTTCGCCTTGATCAGTTAAGCCGTCTAGATCGGTGTCTTTTGGTTGGCCGTCTTGGTATAAGCTAGGTGTGGCGGCATAGGAAAGGCTTGAGGTTGAAAGGAGGAAGGCGATTGAGAGGAGAACTCCTGAGATTTTTGAATATTTACTTAGTGATTTCATAAGAATTTTTTTATTTCTTTGGAAGTGTAAATTTTTAAATCGTTATCAATGATGATACAACCATAGTCTCTCATACTGTTTATTAGGGCAAGACCTTTCTTTATCCCTAGCATTAAGGTTGTTTTAGCCATTACATCAGCAGCCATTGTAGAATTGGCTATCGCTGTAACTGCTAAAATAGAATTGTCTACCGGCAGGCCTGTTTTGCTGTTTATTAGGTGGTGCCATTTGATGCCGTCTTTTATGCCGTGTCTTTTTGCTATACCTGAGGTAGCGATGCCAATTCCTTTTTTTGGAGTTTTTAGGGTTAGAATATCTTGGTCGAATATTGCTGGATTTTGAACGCCGATTTCCCACAATTTTCCATCTTCTTTGGTGCCCTTGAGATAAACATCTCCACCAGCTGAAATCCAGAAATTTTTGTATTGTTTTGCTAAAATTTTGGTGATTTTATCTACCCAATATCCTTTGGCAATTCCGCCGAGGTCTAGAACCAAACCTTTTGGAATGGTGATGGTGTTTTTGGTGATTTTTAAAGCGTCAAACTTTGTTCTTTTTTGAAAATTGGTTTTGATAGTGGTGGCTAGATTTTTAGTGGTTTTTGGATTTTTTGTGACAGGGGAGGTGGCTTTGAAGCTCTTGTCATAGCCAATTTTTTGCAGTGACACTAAAACAGTGGGGTCAAATAAACCATCAGTGTTTTTGTATGCTATTTTGGATTTTTTCAACAAATCGATCATCTCGATGCTTACTTTTATTTTTTTGCCGTTGGCATTATTTAATTTATTTAATTCACTTGAGGAATCAAATCTGCTGAATTTTTTTTCGAAGCTTTTGGCGTCTTTTTCGATTTTATTGAGGATGGTTTTTGTGGTGTTTTTGTCGGTCACTATTCCTATAAAAACATCAGTATCAAAAGCTTTAAATTGGTGGCTTAAATACATATTACTTTTTAAAGAGGATTTCAACTGCGTCAACGATTCCGTTTTCGTTATTATCTTTGACGACGATTTCCGGGACTACCACTCTTTTGATTATGGTATTGGCGGATTGAATTGTTTGATAGATTGGGGCTGGGTTTGGAGTGACAACCGGTTCTTCCTGTGGTTGTTGTTCTTCTTCTTCTTCTTCTTCTTCTTCTTCTTCAATCACTTCTGGAGGTTGGTATTCGTTTTCATATTCATTTTCGTATTCATTTTCGTATTCGTCGTCGTCGGCATTGGCTTTTAGGGCATAAAAAGATCCGGTGGAAAAGACTATTGCGACTGCGGAGAGTAGTATTAAGAATTTTTTCATGGATGTAATGGTTAAGATAATGTTGTTCTTGGGATGACTACTGGCTTGGGAGTTGGTTTTGGAGTTGGGGTTGGTTTTGGAGTAGGCTTTGGTGTAGGAGTTGGAGTCGGAGTATAAGTAGGCGCTGGCGTCGGTGATGGTGTAGTTGTTATTGTTTGGGTTGTGCCTGGAACAACAATGTTTACTGTTTTAGTATTAGCTAGCTGATCAGCTATTAGAGAATTTCTATTGTTGATTATTTGCTGATTTACGGAAGCGATTTTGGCAAATTTTTCTTGAGTAATGGCGGAAGTTTCTGCTTTCAGAAGAGCTTTATTTGTTTCTAATTGATTGATTGGATACAGGCTCAAAAGCATCATTAAGGTTGATGCGCCTACCACTAAAGGGAATGTCCATGTTCCTCTTTCAAAGAATGATATTGGAGCCAAAGTAAATCCTTCGGTTTTGATGTTTTTTTCTTTAACTCCGAGGGCCTTTAACATATTCATCATGCTTTCGGTAAACAGCATAGGTCCGCAGATAAAGAATGTTTTATTTTGGATTTCACCATTCGTTTTTCTCAAGATTTCTTCTTGGCTGATTCTTCCAGGGATACATGCTTGAGGGATCGGAGCGTCTTGGCAGGTAAAGTAGTATGATGTTTTGAAATTTTGATTGGTGGTTTCCAGCGTTTTAATTTCTTCAAAGAAAGGTGTTTCTTGAACTGTTTTGTTGCTGTAGAGCAGGGTTAATTTGTTTGGTAATTTTTTTGTGGTTGCATAGCGGAATATGCTCATGAAAGGAGTGATTCCTATTCCAGCACTCAAAAATACTGCATCTTTATGTTTTTTTTCGTCAAAGAAAAAGGAGCCATATGGTCCACGCACAAAAACGCTGTCACCTTCTTTTAGTTGAGCAAATTCTGTCGTGAATTGGCCGAAAACTTTGAATCCAAATTCAAGATTGTTTTCGTCGAGGGGCGAACTTAAAAATGAAAAAGGTCTTTCGCTTCCTAAAACAGGTCCGTTCAAAAAAGAGATAAGACCATATTGGCCTGGGCGAAAATTTATTTTGTCTCCGCTGTTTTTTGGCGTAAGACTTAGATAAATAATGTTTTCGCTAATGGGTTCAGATTTCCTTATTTTGTATTCAATTCTTTTCATATGCTTGTTTTACGCTTTAAGGAGATTTTTTGTTTCATTAACTATAGCTTTTTTTGTCTAAATCGCAAAGTTGCTCCATTCTTTCGGGTTATTGCAACTTTAAATGTAACCTTTCTTTTTTACGGTGGTATTATGTTAGTGAATCGTTTTTTATTTCTTAAACCTCAATGTCTATGAAGAAGATCATGACAGTGGTGTTGGTTTGTATGGTGGTTGTGGGCAATGCCCTCACTGCTAGTGCAAATTTCAACGATGTGGCTTTTGGTCACAAAAATGCTCAAGCTATTTCTTTTCTAAAGGATGCTGGAGTAGTGGGTGGGTTTGTGGATGGATCTTTTAAACCTGCTGAAAAGTTAAACAGAGCTCAGTTGATGAAAATTTTGGTTGAGGCTCAAGGCATCACTCCTGATCCAGTACAGTATCAGGGTTGTTTTACTGATGTTCAAACTCAGTGGTATGCACCTTATATTTGTTATGCAAAATCAGTTGGTTGGGTTGCTGGATTTGAGGATGGATCTTTCAAACCAGAGAGTTTTGTAAATAAGGCTCAAGCTATCAAGATGACGATTGAATCTCAAGGATTTACTAGCACAGCAGAATGTAAAAAAGAGCTTTTTGCTGATGTAGAGGCTTCTAAATGGTATGGTAAATATGTTTGTGTGGCTTTGGAGAAAGGTCTTTTGGAAGAAGATGAAAATGGAAATTATGTTCCAACAAAAGACATGACGCGTGCTCAAGTTGCGGAAAATATTTACAGAGCGATTCTTGTCAGGAAATTAGATAAGGAGGCTTATACGGAAGAAGTTAAAGGCATGACTCAGGAAGCTTTGACAACTTTTAAGACAGAAAAAGATTCTATCAAAACTGAAATTGATGCTTTCAAGGCGGAATTAAAAGCAATGAAGGAGGCTGGTTCTACGGAAGAAGAAATTAAGGCAATGCGTGAGGAATTTTGGGAGACCGTGAAGGAAGCTCAAAAGACTAATAGGGAAGAATTTCAGAGCACGGTAAAGGAGGCTCATGATCTTTTCAAAGAGAATAAGGATGCTGTTAAAGAAGAATTGAAAGGATGTAAGGATCAGGGTATGAAATATAGTTTTATGGAGGATAAATGCGTACCAAAACCTGCCGAAGATAAAAATGATGATGTGAAAGATGACGTGAGCAATGACGTGAATGATGATGTGAACAATGATGTGAATGATGATGTGAACGATGACGTGAATGATGATGTAAGTCCTGACACTACTGATGACACGTCAGACGATGTTCCTGCCGCTAACTAGGAATTGATAATAGAATAGTGAAAAAGCTCTTCCGAAAATGGGGGAGCTTTTTTTTGGAGAATTGGTGTAATATGAATTCAGGATATGTCTTATACAAGCACTACAAAATCATGGAAAGCTTGCGGTAAAGAACAAAGGAGAGAGTGTATTGCCTTTGCTGTTTTTACGAAGCTTGGGGGTCTTGGAATAAAGGCAGGCGCTTATGTTAATGCTGTGCGAATTAGGCTTGTTCCTAAGATAAATTTGATTAAGGATTTTGATGTAAGTGCGCTGACTAATGAGGAAAAAGTGTTGCGCATGTTCGGCCAAAGAATTTCGGAAATGGGAAGTGATGTCAAAGAATTGGAGGCGATATTTCCAGTTGTGGAGAAGTTTTTGGGTCAGTCTGGAATTGAACCATTGTCGACTTCTGTGACTTTTTCTCTAATTCGAAATAAACAATTGTCCAAGTTGATTGAAGCAATTGATAAATTCAAATGGACTGGTAGTAGCACGGGGACTCCGAGTGGAAAAACAGAGGATGTGATTGGAGTTCCTGATTCATTATTGGAATCTTTGATGACTGCTTGTCATGCGGATGGATTGCTTAGTTCTTGGTTGGCAAGCGGGGATTCTCATTGGAAAAAACTTGCAGATACTCAGATAGAACAACGCAAAGAAGAGATTAAAAGATTGAAACGAAGTGATCCTAGGGATAGCAAGATTGCCGTTTTGGAAAGAGAAATAAAAACTTTGGAACAGGATTGGAAGTTGTAGAATTATACTTCTGGTAGAAGACCGTCTGCGCTCAGACTTGTTTTGCCATCTTTCCTAGAGAAACGGACCATTTTTAAGTACGGGGTGAAGGTTTCTTTTTGAGGAACATTTCTGGCTTCTTGTTCGGCTCCTGATAATTTATGTAAGCCGGGCAATCTGGAAAGTTGATGTGCTGGCCAATGGTATAGGGCTCTTTTTGCTGTGCTTAAAATTGGATTTCCTCTTCTGTGTCGGATTCTTTGGGCTATGTGCATTAAGTGATGTGCTAGATCTTGAGTGAATTGATCAATGTTTCCGGGGGTGCACATGGCTTCGATGTTGTTTACGAAAAGTTTTACAGTGCTTCCTTCGATTGTTTGTGTTCTGGTGAAAATTTCTTTAATACGATATATGGGAATATATTTTGCCAATCCTAAAGTTACTCGATTGCTCCAGATTAATTGACCTACTTTGAATAAACCAGCTTCTTTTTGTGGTACGAATTCAATTTTTATTTTGGCTGCTTCTTCTGGGGTTAGTTTGCCTGCTTCTACCAAAAATTTTCTTACTAAATCTTGGTCAATTTCTAGTTTAATATTTGCGGTCTCGATGGCTAATGGGTCAGATATGGTGTCTAGAGCGGCTTTTTTGGTTTGATCAATAATGCCTGTTTCTGGGTTTGATTTTGGAGGGGAAGTCGATTCAATTGGCTGTATATCTGGTTCTGTGATTTCTGGTAATTCGTTGGACATTTTTGCGATTAACGTTTAGCTAAGATACTTTTCTTTAATTACGCTGAATTGGAATAGCGTTGGGGTTTTCCAAGCTTTGGTGAAGAGAATGAATCCGATTAGAAAGATGGTGAAGAATATTCCACATTCGCTCAAAAGTGGGCCACTAACTCCGAGAAGCATCATGGCTATATTATTGCCAGCATGAACTAATGCTGGGGAAAGAACGCCTCCGGTTTTTTGGCGAATCCAGCCGAGAATGAAGCTGGCGAGAGTGAGATTGACGAAGAATAAAGTCATCCCAAGGGGAAGTGGTGTTGGAACGGTGAAACCTCCATAAAAGATTGCGGGGAGGTGCCAAACAGTCCAGAGAACGCTGATTGATAAATTCATTTTGAACCAACCTTCCGCGGTGAAAAATTTGTATAAATATCCGCGCCAACCGATTTCTTCAAAAATTACGCTGAATAAAATCAGGATTGTCCCGAGGACAAAAGTTGAATTTTGATTTAGTGGGTCTGGTGGATATGGAAAGAAATATTTGCCGAGTAGGTATAAAATCCCGGCATAGATGAATGGTCCTGTAAAGGCCATCAAAAGCCATTTTTTTTGCTCTCGAATGTTTTCGAATTTGAGATATTTATATCCTTTCAAAAGCAAAATTGCGAAAGGAACTCCGAAAGAATATGCCAAGACATTTATTCGGTGATCGTTTGTGAGGTAGATGGATATTCTGCAAAAAAGCATCGAAAAGAAAAAGGCGAGAAGGAAGAAGGAAATAGTTTTTTTGATGAGATCGGATTGTCTTAGCATAGGATTTTGATTGTTATACTTCAGTGATTTCGTCTACGGTTGGGTCTTTGTAATATTCTTTCATGTAGGAATTTAGAGAATTTGCTTCGTGAAAATATTCCGGTTTTTGGGAATCGAAAGCATAGTTTTTGTTGTCTTTTGTGGTAACGAAGGCAAAAACATGATTTGGTAAAAAGACATATTTTACTTTATGACCATTCAATTTTGCCCAGAATCCAGCCAAAACGACAAAGTCGTCGCAATCTCCCCAGCCTGATTTCAAACTATCAAGTGGATGTCTATATTCATCCTTCATTCCTTTGTCAAAGAACTCAAAAGCCATCGCTGAAATCACGAAATCTTTCATGCTTTCTGGCTTGCCTGAAAAATAATAATAGATTTGCATGAGTTGATTTACGTCTTTGATGTCACGTAAATTGATTTTTGTTGATTTGAATGGGTAGTCGTGACCATCGTTTTTTCCAAGCATGTCCAATAGGTCTGCGGTGCCTCTGATTTCTGAGGATCCTGGTTTATCTTTTTGATAATAAACTGCGGTTGATTTGTCTCTTTCATGGGTTCCTTCACAGATTAAACCTTTAGAATTTATTACTTTTTCAGATAATCTAAGCGGAAGTTCTTCGGTTGACTCGGTGTCTGTTTCTCTTGATCTTACCGCAAATTGGCCTTTTGTTATGCCGAAATTAGCATCTGCAGTGAATGTATTAGTAGACTCATCTTTAATTGTGATAAAGCCTTTTTTGAGATCAAATATAATAGTTTGAGGCTGGTTTTCATTGTTATTGTAGGAGATATAAGGTTTATCTGCTCCATATCCAAGATTAACTTTTACTTTATCATTGAAGGTTGTTGGGTCTTTTAGTTTGAATTGCCTTGATTCGTCCAGTTCAAGAAAATCGTCGAAGGATAGTGGAAATCCAATGTCTGACAAATACTGATCGAATAAATATACTACGTTTTCTTTGCTGACTTCGCCTACTTCAGGGAGCTGTTGACCTTCAAATTTTCCTTCGCCTTGATTGATGTCGAAATTTTGATCGACAGGTGCTCTTCTGTATCTTACATCGCAACCTTGTAAAGCGCCTGCTACTCCGACTGTGGCGCAAGCGATGCCAAATTTGCCCAAAATTTTCAAAGCATCTCTTCTGGTCATATTTGCCTTGTTTTCCACTGTTGGATCGGCTGGCTTTGGGGCCTCTTCGTGAGTGACTGGCGCTGGTTTAGTTTTTAAGCCGAGGACTCGACTTAGGATATTCACAGGTTTGAGATTTATAGATAATTGTATTATTATAGCATATATTCAAGGTCTAGTCCATTACGGAAAAAGGCTTTTCGATGGGTAAATCTGGCTAGCCACAACACAAGTCGTTTATTTGACAATATCTTGAAAATGCGTACAATTAGGCAAATTAACAAGAATTTAGGTATGGGCGATGTGGGAAAAAATGAAACGTTGACGCCGGAAGATGCGCTTTTGAGAACGGAAGCTCTGAGTTTGGCGACCGAGCAGGAATTTGGAAGGGCTTTTAGTCGTGTGGGAGGGAAGAGGGCTGTTTTGTTGAGAGAATTAGAACGCAGAGGGGCGGCGGGAATTAATCTAAAAGATTTAAATGCTTTTTACGAAAAGAGGGGCGAGGAGGCGAGGCATAGTAGAGCGATTAGAGTCACTTTGAATAACGCAATTGAATCGACTGGGGTGGTGCTTAAAACTTATCCTATTATTTCTGATGAAAGAAGATCTTCTCGATATAAATTTAGGCTTGAGACTCAAAGAGTAGAAATTGTTCCGGAAATAGCAAAAATAGCGGCTGATATTCATGAAAAAGTAGCTGAAGTTCTAAAGGGAGCGGAAGATA
Organism: uncultured Candidatus Peregrinibacteria bacterium; assembly: GCA_903847465.1. Classification (GTDB taxonomy): domain Bacteria; phylum Patescibacteriota; class Gracilibacteria; order UBA1369; family LOWO2-01-FULL-3; genus CAINDQ01. Next base: position 1,634 of record CAINDQ010000106.1, on the reverse strand, counting down.
GTCCTGAAAATACAATGCTTCGTTTATTGTTGAATCAATATTGGGGATTGCCGATTAAAGATGTGGTGCAAAAGATAGGAGTTTCTACGGAAGGTCCTTCGGAAGAGAGCTCAGAAGATTCTCAGAAAGATGCGGAACAATTTGTAAGAGAGCTTGTGGCGAAAGCAAATGAGGTTGTTTTGAAACCTTTGAAGGTGGCGATTATTGAAAGAAATGGTTTGCTTTTATTGGTTGGAATTAATGCGGCAAATTCTGACTTTGGAAAAATTAGAATTCCTTATCCTTCTCTTGCAAGTGAAACAAAGACGCCAAAGTATTCCGAATGGGCTCCAAGAGCGCCAAAGCTAGAAGAAGATAAGCCGAAGGTGGAGGGAGAAGAAGATGGAGAAGAAGATAAGCCGAAGGTGGATGGAGAAGAGGATGGAGAAGAAGATAAGCCGAAGGTGGATGGAGAAGAGGACGGAGAAGAAGATAAGCCGAAGGTGGATGGAGAGGAAGATGGCGAAGAAGGTGTTGGAGAGTATCATTTGCCGGTGCCTCCTCCTCGGGTGGATGGCAGAAAGACTTCAGGAGACACTTATCGTCACTTACTTGTTGTTCAAGATAGACCTGATGTTATTCCTGATGAAATTTCGGCTATTCCGGATTTAGTGAAGGCTTTGGCCCCTGCTGTTTTGGAATGTTTTGGGCCAGAAGGAAAATCTGATGTTAGGTTGGCTGCTTTGGTGGCATTTGAGGCGGCGTTGGGAAGAATAGATAGGAGAGCGGCAGGTTTTGCAAAGGAAAGAATCGCTCAAATGAGAGATGTTGTAATAAAGGCTAGGGTTAGAACTATGCCGGGGAGAGTGCTTGACCTAATGACTGTGCTTCAATTGCAAAAACTCGCGAAGGGACAATAGTAGGCGAGTTTTATTTTGCGGAGGATGTTTTTTGTGTTAGGATATTTTTAGCCTTGGATGTTGGGGAGCAAAAAACGACAGGTTCCGAATTTATATCGGACGTTTGGAGCGTTGAACCATCATCAATTACAACCGGCAAAGTAATCGTTGGTTGTTTTTTTAAAATTAATAAAACTCATTCTCTATGACAGCACAAACTTATTTATGGATTTTCTTCGTTCTAATAGTGATTGGATTTTTGGTTGTGGATCTTGGGTATTTGAATAGGCAGGCGCATAAAGTTGGAATCAAATCTGCTCTTATTCAATCGATTTTTTGGGTGGGAATTTCGTTGATTTTTGGAGCATTGATTTTTGTATTTATTGGGCATGAGACTGGGGCTGAATTCATGAGTGCATATCTGACCGAAAAGATGCTTTCTGTAGATAATCTTTTTGTGTTTATGTTGATCTTTAGTTTCTTCAAACTTGATGAAAAATACCATCACAAAGTTTTGTTTTGGGGAATATTGGGGGCGGTTATTTTGAGAGGTGTTTTTATCACGGCAGGTTCGATTATCATCGATCAATTCTTTTGGGTTTTATACATTTTTGGAGTGGTGCTTTTGTACACAGGATTCAAATTGTTTACTGATAAAAAAGAGGAGCATATGGATTTTCAACATAATAAAGTTTTTAAATTGGCGAATAAATATCTCAGATTTTCCTCAAGTCCTCATAATGGAAAATTCATGAT
>CAINDQ010000105.1 GCA_903847465.1 uncultured Candidatus Peregrinibacteria bacterium | reverse complement strand
CCGATCTTCCGAGACCAAAATGGATGTTTTTGCTTACAGAAAACTCATCCTCCTAATCACCGACCAAACGGAAGCCGAAAATCGTATCGAAGTCATCAAGAGTTACGCCGAAAAACAAGGCGTATATATAAAGGTCATCGAAAGCTTTGGTAGTTCTACCGAGTTTATCTCCGAGGAAATCTTGGCCAAAAAACTCACCGAAGTAATGCCAATTCTGCAAAAAGCCCAACAAATCGTAGTTTGGACAAAAGAAAATGCCGGCTTAAACGCCTTATCCCGATATATTCAAAGCAATCTCAAAAAAACTCCAGTAAATCTAACTCAAAAATTAGTGATTGTTCTAGAGAGTGATATCAAAGGTGACCTCAACCGTATCCAAAGACAATTCAATCTCATCAATGCCAAGAATATCATCATCGCCAAAGAAGCGGTAATTTATCCGATTATCGAAAACGTAGACGAAAACAAATTCGTAGATAACCTCGAAAAAGGCGGATATGAATACAAAATCATCGATCAAAAAACAGGAGCACTTCGCCCTTGGAATTTCATGTCCTATTTCGTAAACGTACTCATCAATAACGGCATTCCAGACAACACCATCGCTCTACTTTTACTTCTTCCCGTGATTGCCACAGTAGTTGTTTTCATGAAGCAAATCATCGGCATCACCACTTTCGGCATTTACACTCCGTCCATCATTACTCTTTCATTCTTGATCATCGGTTTGCCAACTGGTTTATTGATTTTATTGATGGCTATAGGAATTGGAGCCATCATGCTGCCACTTTTGGGAAAAGTCAGAATGCTTTTCATTCCAAAGATGGCAATAGTCATTACTGTCGTTTCACTGATCCTTTTCTTGATTCTTATTTTGAGTAATCAGTGGGGACTTTTTAACGCTGAATATCTTTCTTTAGCTATTTTCCCAATGCTTATTTTGAGCACTTTGGTTGAGAAATTTATCAGCGTGAAAACAGAAAAAGGTTTTTCTACGGCAATGATGTTGATGCTCGAAACCGTATTCGTCGCAATTATCGCTTACTTTATTGCCGGCGGCGAAATCAACTTGGTTTTCACGAGATTCAAATTTGAATACGTCCGAAACATCATGATTACTTATCCAGAAATTATCTTCCTGCTTTTAATCGCAAATATACTTTTGGGCAAATGGAGCGGATTACGTTTGATCGAACAAATCCGTTTCCGTGAAGTCTTAAGACACATAGAAGAATAAAATATGCTTTTTGGAAATAAAGGCCTTTTAGGCATAAATGCTAGGAATCTTTTGTACATTCGCCCATACAATCCCAAAAAAGCGATCAAATTAGCTGACGACAAAATTAAAACAAAACAGTTCTTGTCGGCCCGTGGCATTCCCGTCCCAAAGCTATTTTCCGTAATCAGAGATTTCAAAGAACTCGATAAATTTGATTTCAATACTTTGCCAACCAGTTTTGTTATAAAACCAAATCATGGTTTTGGCGGCGAAGGCATTATTCCAATTGTAAACAAAAGGGAAAATTATTGGATCACCGTTGATGGCAAAAAAATCACTCTCGAATACATCAAAGATCACATCCGCGATATTTTAGATGGGAGATATTCGATCGCAAATGTAGGCGATAGCGCCTTCTTTGAACAATTTGTTTCCTCCGACGAAAGACTAGCAAAATATTCCTATGAAGGACTACCTGATATCAGGATAGTTGTTCACAATCTTATCCCGGTCATGGCCATGCTCAGACTTCCCACCAAAGAATCAGGAGGAAAAGCAAACCTGCATCAAGGCGCTGTAGCAGTCGGAATAGATATAGGAAGAGGGGAGACCACTTACGCTTGTTACAAGAATAAAATTATCGACGAATTACCAGAAGGCCTAGGAAAAATTAGAGGACTAAAGATTCCGTATTGGGATGAGCTTTTATTGATTGCTTCCAAAATTCAACTACTAACCAATTTAGGCTATTTAGCCGCCGATCTTTGCTTGGACAAACATACCGGCCCAGTTCTCTTGGAAATCAACGCTAGGGCAGGTTTAAGCGTCCAAGTGGCCAATTTAGCGCCATTAAGAAAGAGATTGGAAAGAATAGAAGGAATTAAAGTAAGTAGTCCTATCAAAGGAGTCCGTATTGCCAAAGACATGTTTGGCAATACTGTGAAAAAAGAAATTGAACATATTTCTGGTAAACAAATTATTGGAACAGAAGAAGAACTCGAAATCATTCAGAAAAACAATACCACTCGCCTCATGGCAAAAATTGATACTGGCCTTGAGCGTAGTATTATCGACGAAGAAACGGCTATGAACTTAGGCCTGCTTGAAAATCCAGCCGACTATGATGACGAAAAATCCACATTAAAAATAAAGTTCACTCTAAAGAAAAAAAGAATTCAAACGATCGTCGATATCGAAAAAATTCCAAGCAAAACCTTCAAGATGATTGTTGGCAGTAGAGATTTAATAGATTTTCTAATCGAACCAACTGTTGCAAAAAAAGATCGCACTAAAAACCCAGAGTCAGTTCAGCAACCTCTCGT
>CAINDQ010000104.1 GCA_903847465.1 uncultured Candidatus Peregrinibacteria bacterium | reverse complement strand
GATTATGTGAGAAGTAAACTAGCTGAAGTCGGAGTCAACGTGGTTGTTTCTTATCTTGAGGATCAAGCTTTATTGGATTCGATGGAAAAAGGAAAAGCGGATATTTATTTTATGGGTTTTGAATCCGGGATTGGCGATGCTTCTACGTTCTTGTATTACATTGCTTATAGCCAAGGTCCTTATGCGTTCTGGGGTTATGTGAATGAATATGTGGATAAATTGATTACGGCGAGTATGACGGAAATGGATGTAATGGGAAGACGCAAAGATTTGCAAGAAGCTATGAAAGTTTTGATTGTTGACGACGTGCTTGGTGTGCCGCTTTTTGAATATGAAACCGTTTATGCTTTCAATGATAAATTGAGTATCAGTCCGCGTGTCGACGGAATTATTTATTTTGATGAATTAACTGTTAAATAGTTTATGAAAATATCAATACGTAACAAATTGATCATCGCGATTTCAGTGCTTATGGTGCTGTTGTTCGCTTTGGCTGCGTATTTGTTTATTTCTGAGAAGAAACAGCAAATGGCTCAAGATATTTATGTGAATTCGTTAGCGTTTGGAAAGTTGACTGCGCCGACTATTGCTTATGATTATGATTTATATTTGGCCCAGAATAGTTTCGTATATTTCAATAGAGAAATGCATTCCATTTTTGATCAGAATGAAGATGTATCAGGGGCAAAAGTAATTTCTTACAAAGGCGAAATTTTATATGATTCCAATGTTGATACGGAAAAGAAATATGACGGAAGTGAGCCAAGAATTGTACAGGACAGTTCTTTGATTGAGCAGGTGCAATCTGAAAATGTTTCGATCAGAACTAAGGATGGACAGAATATTTTCTTGAAACAAGACGTGGATGGAACTATTTCTTATGTCGATAAAAACGAAAAAAATGCTGCGCCTTTGGGTGCCGGGTCTTTGATTAATTATGTGGTGGTTCCGGCAACGGAAAAATATTCTATAGTTTATAGATTAACTTATCAGCATCTTGATGAAAGAGTTGCGATAATGGCTCGTAGAATAGGTTATTTGGCAGCGTTTGGTATTATGCTTGGAATGTTGATGTCCTTTGTGATGGCTGCAAGAATTACTAAACCGATTGGTCAATTAGTTTCTTCTGCAAATGAAATTGCTAAAGGAAATTTCAAGACGCAGGTAAATATAGAAACCAGTGATGAGTTGAATTTCTTGGGGCAAGCTTTCAATCAAATGGCGAAGGATTTGGATGCCAGTATGGAAGCGCGACTTTATAAAGAGCGTGTTACGAGTGAACTCAAAATTGCGGCGACTATTCAGCAACAATTGATTCCAAAAGTTTTGCCAAAAATAGCAGGGATGGATGTTTCTGCCGGAATTCTTCCTGCTGAAGAAATTGGTGGAGATATGTATGATTTCTTGCAAACTAGTGATGGGAAAATGTTGTTTTATCTTGGTGATGTGACGGGACATGGAGTGCCTGCGGGAATAGTGAGTTCAATTGCTAGTGCACTTTTTTATGGATATTCGAATGAAGTCGATTTGAAGAAAATAATTATTAATGTAAATCGCGTTCTCAAGGCTAGAACTTTGACGAATATGTTTATGACTTTGTGTTTGATTCAGTGGGATGATTTAACTAAAAAATTCTCTTATGTGAATGCTGGTCATGAGCAATTAATTCATTATAAAGCTAAAGAAAAAAAGGCGGTTTTGACTCCGCATGGAGGTATTGCGTTAGGAATGTTGCCTGATATTTCCAAAGTGATTAAAATCGAGGAATTGGATTTTGAAGTTGGGGATTATTTAGTTGTTTATAGTGATGGAATTCCGGAAGCATGGAGAAATAAAGACGAGATGTACGGAGAAGAAAGATTGCAAAATGCGGTTTCAAATTTTGGAAATGATCTCCAAACTGCTCTTGCGATGAAAGAAGCAATCTTGGCTGACGTGAAGCAATTCTGCGGCGACTACAAACAAATGGATGATATTACAATCATCGTTTTAAAGAGGACGGCGTAGAGAAATTTTGCGATTATATTTTTAGACCAGGCACTGGAAACTTCAAACACATTTCTTTTACTTCTTCTTTAATTTGTTTGTGCATTTCTGCGTTGTCGATGTTTGAAATCACTCTATCAATCCAATCGGCGATTCTATCCATTTCTGCTTCTTTCATGCCACGTGTAGTGACCGCTGGGGTGCCTAGACGAATGCCAGATGGGTCCATTGGTGATCTTGGATCAAATGGGACTGTGTTCTTGTTTAAAGTGATGCCAACTTCGTCCAGTTTCGATTGGGCTATTTTTCCTGGAACTCCTTTGTTTGTCAGATCGACTAGGATCAAATGAGTGTCAGTTCCGTCAGAAACTAATTTGAATCCTTTCTCTTTTAGTTTCTCTGCCAAATGAACGGCATTCTTACGAATTTGTTTGGCATACTCTTTGAATTCTGGTTTTAGAGCTTCGCCAAAAGCGATCGCTTTTCCAGCGATTGTGTGTTCGTGAGGGCCACCTTGCATACCTGGGAAGACGGCTCTGTCGATGGCTTTGGCATGAATTTCTTTACACATGATGATAGCGCCTCTAGGTCCACGTAAAGTTTTGTGAGTTGTAGTCATTACCACGTCAAAGTATGGAACAGGGGATTCTAGTTCTCCTCCAGCGATCAAACCTGCTGTGTGGGAAATATCCGCCATTGTTAGAGCGCCTACTTCGTCAGCGATTTCTTTAAATCTTTTCCAATCGATATCCCGTGGATAGGCTGTAAATCCAGCCACAATCATTTTTGGTTTGTGCTGGAGAGCGAGCTCTCTGACTTTATCCATATCGATTTTCCCGGTAGCTTGATCTACTTCATAAGGAATAAAATTGTAAGCTTTTCCTGAGAAGGCGATTGGAAGGCCATGAGTGATGTGTCCTCCTTGATCGAGTTTCAGACCCATAATGGTGTCTCCAAAATTTAGCAGAGCAAAGTAAATTTCAGAATTGGCAGGGGATCCTGAGTATGGTTGAACGTTTACGTGTTCTGCTCCGAAAAGTTTTTTTGCTCTTTCGATGGCGAGAGTTTCGATTTTGTCGATATTTTCTTGGCCGCCGTAGTAGCGTTTGCCTGGATATCCTTCGGAATATTTATTGGTCAAAATTGAGCCGCAAGCTTCCATTACCGCTCCGGAGGTGTAATTTTCCGAAGGGATGAGTTCGATACCTTCTGCCTGTCTTTTCTTTTCTGCTTCGATCATTGCGAATAATTCTTCGTCTTGCTGTTGGATGTAGCTCATTTTTGCTTTGGTTAGAAATATATAAAAAAATCGCCTATTACAGCGATTTATAAGAATTGCGAATTGTGTTGTTTTG
>CAINDQ010000103.1 GCA_903847465.1 uncultured Candidatus Peregrinibacteria bacterium | reverse complement strand
TGAACAATTACACGCATACATTATTGATAATTTTGACAATATCCAAGAAATATCAAAAAAGCGCAGCGATAAAAAAGAAAACTTAACTAAAATAGTTGCAGTAATCGATATTAACGCAAGAAAACCAATCAAAGAATTATACCGAAATTTCAAAACACTAAAAGGGCTGGAATCAATTTCAATACAGGACGGTAATGAATAAAATTGAAACTTTTTTTGAATACTTAAAAACTATGATCAAGACAATTTCTGTAATGATAATTGTCTTGATAAGCGCTATGGCGTACATACAACATAATGTTTATGAAACTACGGCTATAAAAGAAGCAAAAGACGACACCGTAGAATACTATTTAATTGGGATGTTAATCGAAAAAAACAAGTACTTGGAAACCACGGAACCTAACAATTACAAAATAAATGTTAAACTTGGGATTTTATACGAAATATATAAAGACTCGAAAAATGCTGAAATTCAATACAAATTGGCTATGTCAAAGGCGCCTTATAATGAATATGAGCCTGTATCAAAGCTCTCGAGTTTATACATTGGTCAAAACAAACTCTATGAAGCTCAAAAACTGATGGATGACATAAAAGAAAAGCCGGACAAAAAGCTGATAAAATACAAAGCCGAGATATATTTTAAACTTGGCGAACAATATTATAATATGGGCGATTACTCAACATCGATAGAAAAATATCAAAAATCATTGTTTTACTACGAACGGATTCATTCAGCAAAAGTTGAATACTTAAAAGAGTGCTTAGCCTCTGCGTACACCTACCTTGCAGAAACTTATGTCGATGAACTGAAAATCCAAGAAGCAATCGAAGCACTGCTAACCGCAAACGCTTATGTCGATGCGCCGATTATTAAATATAAGTTAGCCTTACTCCTGATGAAAAATGACCCAGACTCGGCATACAAATACTTTCAAGAGGTCTACAAAGAGGAGCCGAGCATAATAGATTTCGACGTTTACTTCGACTTTTTAACGGCATTATCAAAAGCAGCGGAAGACATCGGTAATATCGCCGAATCCGAGTTGTACAGCTATAAAGCAAAAAAATTCAAAGAATATTTTCAAGCTAACATTCTTTCCGTTGACGATGTTAAAGTCGAGATGGCTGAAGGGGCGATGAAATTTAATCGTTGGAATAAAAAATGCACCCTTAATTTAATATTTCAACTAAAAAATACATCTACCAACAATTTAAATTCACTATTTGTCTACATAACTTTTAAAGACGAAAACGGCACAATTACGGACTATTTTAATCAGATCATTGATGTGAAAGACCCCCTAAAAGCAGGCAGTATCAGTCCTATAATAAATATTAAAACAATTAAAAAACAGGACAAAGGTGAGGACATTCCAAGTAATATTGTAGCTGAAGTTTATGTTTCAAAAATAGAAAACTCGTACAAAATCCACTTGATTACATTACCGATTGACGAGAAAAAAAAGGAAGAATCAAATTTGATAATAAAAACTAAACGATTCTTGCAAAAACTTTCTCTTCAATATTAGTTATTGAAACCTTCTGCAGAGTATTTTTAATCTCGGAGAAATCCTCGGACTGCTCTATCAAAACATTAATGTAATTTCTCGTAACCCCTTTTAACAAGCCCGTCGCTTTATCAACGTTCTTTTCAATCAAAACTTCTTGGATGGAGCTCACGTTATTTTGCAAAAATTCTGCGTGTTTTTGGGCAGAGATTTGTTTGATTATAGACGCCCTTTTGTTCTTGGTTTTCAAATCTACAGGGTTATCAAAAGACTCCGCTGCGGTATTTTTTCTTACCGAATAAGGGAATGTGTGAATTTGCGTTAATTTAGATTTGTTCAAATTCTCAACAGTCGTATTAAAATCTTCCTCTGATTCTCCTGAAAATCCTGCAATAACGTCACTGCCTATAAATGGCAGATTAAACGAACCACTGATTTTCTCAATCAATTCGAGCGACTGATTAACAGAATAGTGTCTGTTCATAGACTTTAACGTCTTGTCACACATTGACTGAAGTGAAAGGTGAAAATGCGGACAAAATTTTTCTGAATTTTTCAAAAAATTAAGCATTTCATCGTTAATCTCAAGTGGGTTCAAAGAACCCAGTCTGAATCTTGCTATATTGGTCTTGCTTTCAATATTTTCCAATAAATGCAATAAGTTTTTTCTGTCGGAAAAATCAATTCCCCACTGTCCGATGTGGATTCCAGTAAGAACAATTTCATTGAACCCCATATTTTCGTAAATTTTTATTTGTTCCAAAATGAAATCCGCGTTTGCGCTTCTATTTTTTCCTCTTGCGAACGGAATAATGCAGTAAGAACATCTGTTATCACAGCCATCTTGGATTTTCAAACTGGCACGCGTTTTTTTTGTATTTTCTAAAAAGACATCATGAAAAGTATCCAGATCCATTATATCTTCAGTAAAACATTTTTCTGAAAAATCTATAAAACTTGAGATTTTCAACTTTTCATCATTACCCAACACCAAATCGATATTAGGGTTTTGAAGTAAATTTTCTTTCTCAATTTGAGCGATGCACCCGGTCAAAATAGTTTTAACTTCTGGGTTGTCATGCTTTGCTTTGTTTAGAATGCTAAACGCCTCGTTGTCACTTTTGTGCGTGACGGTGCAGGAGTTCAAGATAAAAATATTCGCGTCGGCAACCTTATCAACTTTCTCAAAACCAACTTTAATCAAATTTTCTTCGATTAAACTGCCTTCAAGCTGATTAGATTTACAGCCCATTGTTTTCAACATAAATTTTTTCATAACAGCATTTTAACAAAAACTAGCCAAGTGTACAACTCAAAATAGCCAGACTGATACACAAGTAAAAATTCTGCATATAAGCCCGTCTTCAGCGGCGATATGAAGATTCTTGAAGATAAAGTGGAAAACTAGCAACAATATTTACTTTCTGGGTTTACTATTGTATAATAAGTGAATATCTAAAAAATGGGGGTGGTGTTATGCAAGTACAAACAATTGGAAACAATATGGCAAGCGTGAAATTTTCTGCAGATCCTAGCACAGAAAAAGCTAAAGCCTTTGTTAATATGAATGATTCACAATTAAAAACTTTGGCCTACATCGCAGCCCAAGATAAAAATTCTGAAAAAAATAATAGAAAATCCATAATATCTACACTATACGCACTTCCACTAGCGGCAAGCATTTCCACTGGAATTTTAACAAAAGGTAAACTTGGAACAAGAGCGGTTGCATCAGCTAAAGAAGCTGGCAAATGGGGCTTTGCGCTGTTGGCATTGGGCGCTTTCAATACAGCTAAAAATGCGGTAGTTTCTAGATCAAAAAAATTAAAAGAATTCGAAAATAATCACCCAATAGCTTCGACATTAACGGATGTAGGATTGTTTGTTGGTGCGTTGACCCTTGGAACCAAAGGCGCAAAGGCAATTGCGGCAAAAATAGCGACGAAAAGTCCAAAAATAACCACAATGCTCTTCACAAAATTGCAAAACGCAAAAAGATTTATAAATAATTCAATGATTAATAAAAAAGTTTTACCAAGCATCTTGAACAATGTTGCAAAACTTGAGAAAAAAGCACCTTGGGCAGTAGCTGCAGGCACAGCTGTTGTTGCGAATTCAGTTTTAATACTATTTCTTGCAGGCATGTTGCGTGGAAATAGCAACGAAAAACAAACAAAAAAGAATATTGAAAACAACTATAGAGACTTAAAAAAGGCTCAATTAGAAACGGCAAAACGTTTAACGAATGTTTTAGCTCAAGATTCATCGATAGTTAAATAAAACATTTGACAAATAAATTTGTTTTTTGTAAGATAGAAGAGCAATATTCGGGTGTTTAGCTCAGTTGGTAGAGCGCTTCCCTTACATGGAAGATGTCGTTGGTTCGAATCCAGCAGGAAAGACAAAAGGCCTGTATCGCATAGCGGCAATTGCAGGGGACTGTAAATCCCCTCTCTTCGGAGTTCGGAGGTTCGAGTCCTTCTGCAGGCACAAATAAAATGGAGATATAGCTCAATTGGTTAGAGTACTTGCCTGATACGCAAGGGGTTATAGGTTCGAGTCCTATTTTCTCCACCAAATAAATGGTGTTTATAGCTCAAAGGAAGAGCGCTCCCTTGTGACGGGAGAGGTTGGGATTTCGAAACTCCTTAATCACCCAAACCGTCGAAAGCTCATGTTAGCCCGAGTGAGATGAAAACGCGGATATCGGGCCTTACGGAAAGTGACCCTTGATGGCGATAGGGCTTGCCTGCTAAGCAATGTGTACCTTCGGGTATTTGGTTCGATTCCAGCTCTTTCCGCTATGTAAAATTATTTATAAAAGACAGCTATGCAATTCAAGACTCTATCAAACAGGAAACAAATCAACTTAGTTGAGTACGTTACTAAGTACCTAAGTGAAAATCCAACTGCCGATATCCTTATCGGCTGTGATTCTCAGAACTATACCGGTACTACAGTGTATGCAACTGTGGTTGCTCTTTACAAACCTAAAGGAGGTGCTCACGTACTATTCAATAAAGAGGTACTGCCTTTAGAAAAAGTAAGACAAGTACGTCTTATGAATGAGGTTTGGAAGTCGGTTGAGGTAGCTGAATTGCTTAAGAACTCAGGTCTCCCACAAGTAAAATACATTGATATCGATGTTAATCCCGATAAACGTTATAAATCTAACGAAGTATTAAGATCTGCTGTAGGACTTGTAGAAGGAATGGGATATACTGTCAGATACAAGTCTATGGGCGTTATGGCAACGTACGCTGCTGATATGTTGGTGAAGTAGCAGATGGCTTCTTAGTTCAATGGATAGAACGTCCGGCTACGAACCGGGAGATGGGAGTTCAAGTCTCTTAGAAGCTACTAAATGGTCAGTTGTCCGACTGGTAAGGTACGGCTCTGCAAAAGCCTTTATATTGGTTCAAATCCAATACTGACCTCAAAATAAACGCGAGTATAGTGAAATGGTATCATGCCGGTCTCCAAAACCGTTGTTGAGGGTTCGAATCCTTCTACTCGTGCAAAAAAAAATAAATAATAGTTGCTTTGTTTATCTAAGCTTCGTATATTTAGAGTGTAATAAAAGAAACAGTAAAAAGTTCTTTGACGTATGAGAAAAATGCCCTCTTGGCGGAATTGGTAGACGCGCTAGACTTAGGATCTAGTCTTCGGGTGAGAGTTCGAGTCTCTCAGAGGGTACAAATAGTCAGGTGGCGGAATTGGTAGACGCACGAAAAAGCAGGTGAGATACAGACTGCCCAGAAATGGTGATCAAGTGTCCTTGGAAGGCTCACGTACAGGTTCGAATCCTGTCCTAACTACAAAAATTAAAAACATGAAAGAAGTTCTATTTTACGTATTAGGTTTTATCTTTATACTCTTTATATCCTTAGGTCTATTTGGAGCATTTGATAAAGATAAAGATAATCCATTTAAATAAAACAGTCAGGTGGCGGAAATGGTAGACGCAAGGATAAGTGGTGAGGTGAGGCGGGTAATCCACCGTAGATACCATATCCACGTATACAGGTTCAAATCCTGTCCTGACTACAAAACAATAAACATAATGAGAACAAAAATTATTTCAGCCTTTCCAGGCACAGGAAAAAGTGCTTACCATCAAAAACACAAAGAAACTACGTTAGATAGCGATTCATCTAATTTTAGTTGGATTATCGATGGAAATGGAATCAAAGTAAGAAATTCAGAATTTCCAAAAAACTATATTGAACACATAAAGGAAAATATAGGTAAATACGAATTTATTTTTGTTTCATCAC
>CAINDQ010000102.1 GCA_903847465.1 uncultured Candidatus Peregrinibacteria bacterium | reverse complement strand
ATCTAATGATGTCTTCAGAAATATTTTGAGGTTTGTTGGTTTTCTTGAGGTTGTCGAGAAGTTCTTTTGTCTTGAGAGTAAGCTCTAATTGCTTATCTTTAAGCCCTTTTTCTCTTAATGTTTTTTCTTGAGATTGTAAAAACATGAGTAGATCTTCTGCTGTAGCGAGAATGTAGTTGAGGTTGCTACTGTGTTTTATCCTGAGTAATTTATTAATCTTTTTGTTGATTTCGGCTTTCTGATCTTTCTCAAAATCTGCGTCAAATTCTTGCAAAATATCGTTAACGTTTTTCAAGACATGCTCGATTTTTGATTTGGAAAAAGTTTCTTCTTTTTCTTCTTCCAAGGATTTTACTTGTTGAGCTTTTCTTAAAGATTCTTGTTGTAACATTAAAGCATCTTGGAATTTTTTTGTTCCCTCTATTCTTGCTTGAGAGATTTCTGTCTCAGTTGCTCCTTCTTTCCAGATGGCAGTTACGGCAAGGTCATATTCTCCAGCTAATTTCATAAAAGATTCTTCCTCGCTTCTTGCTGGAATGGTGCCAGTAACAGCGCGAGAATGTTTATCTAAAGCTTCAAAGACGAATTTTTGGGCCGTATTTGCTCCTTCTGGAGCGGCCTCAGCGGATTCTTCTAATTGGAGTATCGAAAAGCCGAGATTGTTTAACTCAGTTCGGGCTGTTGTTTCGTCTGGAACTTCAATGGTTCCGCTCAATTCTTTGCCTTCTTTGTTCGCGACTGTGTACTTGAAAATTGGCATAAAAGAATAAGAAAAAATAGCTTATATTTGCTTCTTTATCTATTTTAACAGATTGGAAATCTTTTACAAATGAGTGATGGAGTATTTTATGGAAGCTTCAATCAATCCTTTGAAAAGAGGGTGTGGTCTATTTGGTCTGGATTTGAATTCTGGATGAAATTGACTACCGACCATAAATGGATGATTTTTCAATTCGGCGATTTCCACGAGGTTTTGTTGAGGGTTGATTCCAGGGAAGATCATGCCAGCTTTTTCTAAAGATGCTTTAAATTTGTTGTTGAATTCATATCTGTGGCGATGACGTTCGGAAATCAAAGTTTCTCCATAAAGTTTGTAAGTTTTTGTGCCTTTTTTGAGTTTGCAAGGATATGCTCCAAGGCGAAGAGTTCCTCCTTTTGCGCGATACTTTGATTGGCCGGGGAGGAAATGAATGATGTAGTTTGGTTTGCCAATTTTGCCATCCTCGTCAAATTCTTCGGAAGTGATTTTTGGATTTTTCAGGGCGAATCTAGCGAATTCGATCGTCATCAATTGCATTCCTAAACAAAGTCCAAGATAAGGAACGCCATTCTCACGAGCGTATTTGGCGGCGAGAATTTTGCCTTCTGTTCCTCTAGAACCAAATCCTCCAGGAACTACGATTCCGTGTACAGCTTTTAAAGTTTTCCAAGTGTCTTCATCGTTTTCTTCCAGTTTTTCTGAATTTACCCAAACCAATTCCATATCTCTACCTTGATGATAGCAGGCGATTTTTATTGATTCGATAACACTTAAATAAGCGTCATCAAGTCCGGTATATTTTCCAACGAGAGCAATCTTTAGATTTTCTTTTTCAGCCTTGATTTTCACAATCAATTCCTCCCATTCTTTCATATTTGGCTTTAAATTTCCGAGTTTTAGCTTCTTGGCAATAATGTTTACGATGTTGTACTTTTGATAATTCAAAGGGACTTCATAAATAGAACTTACGGTTGGGGCGGGGATTACGCATTCTTCTTCAACATCGCAGAATAAAGAAATTTTCTTGGTATGTTCTTTTTTGATTGGCTTGTCTGCTCTGGCCAAAATAATGTCAGGTTGGATTCCGATAGATCTTAGTTCTCTTACAGAGGCCTGAGTTGGTTTTGTTTTGAGCTCTTTAGAGCCGCCTAGGTAAGGTAACAATGTTAAATGAACGAATAGGGTGTTTTCCTGACCAAGCTTTGTGCGAAGCTGTCTGATGGCCTCTAGGAATGGCAATCCTTCAATGTCTCCGACTGTTCCTCCAATTTCAACAAGGATCACGTCGCATTTACTTTTTTCTGCTGCGGTTGTGATGCGTGATTGAATTTCGTCTGTGATATGAGGAATGATTTGGATC
Organism: uncultured Candidatus Peregrinibacteria bacterium; assembly: GCA_903847465.1. Classification (GTDB taxonomy): domain Bacteria; phylum Patescibacteriota; class Gracilibacteria; order UBA1369; family LOWO2-01-FULL-3; genus CAINDQ01. Next base: position 12,416 of record CAINDQ010000102.1, on the reverse strand, counting down.
GTTCTGCCCAAGAAAATGCCTTTGCGTTCTTTATCAATGACTTCGTCGTATATTTTTCCGGTAGAAGCAGAAGAAAGTTTGCTTAAATTTGTATCGATGAATCTTTCATAATGTCCAAGATCTAGGTCGGTTTCACCTCCATCATCGGTAACAAAAACTTCTCCATGTTGAAATGGACTCATGGTTCCGGGATCGATATTGATATAAGGGTCGAGTTTTTGAGTGAAGACTTTTAGTCCGGAGGCTTTTAAGAGAGCCCCTATTGAGGCACTTGCAATGCCTTTTCCTAGAGAACTACACACACCACCAGTAACAAAGATGTATTTACACACAGTCTTTTTTCAAAAAATAATTTAAATGCCCCTTAAGATGTAATTTAATTGAAGAGTGGGAAAAGTGCAACGGGAAAATTTTCCTATAAATAACCGATGCGTTTTTTGGCTTCTGTTAGGGTTTTCTCGGCTACCTTCTTTGCTTTTTTCGCTCCTTCTTCCAAAATTCCATAAACGTAATCTTTCTTTGGATAGATTTTTTGGTATTCGGCGCGAGCGTCATGGAAATATTCGAGAACTTTGCTCAGGAGAAGTTTTTTGCTGTCTCCATAGCCAAACCCACCTTTCTTGTATTTGTCTTCCAAAGCTTTGGTTTCTTCTTTTGTTGCGAGAAGTTTGTAGATTTTTACGACATTGCAGGTAGCTGGATCTTTTGGTTCTTCAAGAGGAGTTGAGTCTGTGACAATGCTCATAACTTGTTTCTTGAGAGTGGCGTCGTCTGCGAAAATCTCGATAGTATTACCATAAGATTTGCTCATCTTCTGGCCATCTGTGCCAGGAACAATCGCTACGTTTTCTTTGATAAATGGTTCTGGTATTTTGAATGTTTCGCCAAAAATGTTATTGAAATTTTGGGCTATGTCGCGAGACATTTCGATGTGTTGTTTCTGGTCTTGGCCAACTGGGACTAGGTCTGGTTGGTAAAGTAAAATGTCCGCAGCTTGTAAAACCGGATAATTGAATAAGCCGACAGAAGCTTCTTTATTTCCTTTATCTACTGCGTCTTTCCACGCGTGAGCTCTCTCGAGATATGGCATTTTGGTAATGCAATCAAAGATCCAGCAAAGCTCGGCGTGTTCTGAAACGTCGGACTGTTTGAAGAAAACTGTTTTCTTTGGATCGAGCCCAAGGGCTAAATAAGTAACAGCCAAGTCATAAGTCTGAGCGCGCATTTTTTCGGCATCTCTCACTGTGGTTAAGGCGTGGAGATCGGCGATAAAGAGAAACGCTTCGAAATCTTTTTGCATTTCAATGTGTTGGCGAATAGCCCCGAGATAATTTCCTAGATGTGGACGACCGCTTGGTTGTACTCCTGAAAGTATTCTTTTCATAATTAGGTTGTTGAGATTGGATCGACATCGATTTTGATGTCCGAGGTCATTATATATTCTTTTGGAAGTTTTTCTAATACTTTGTGGATTAGGTCGGTATTTGAGATGTCTTTTAAGAAAACGATGTATTGGAATTTTCCTCTGAGCTTTGCGATATATCCAGGGTACGAGGTGATTTCGAGGTTGTCTAAGAGGCCCAATTCTTTTGCTGAATTTTCAAGGAGATTGTGGATTTTTTCGGAAAGAGCTTTGCAAGTGATCAGAGATTTATTTTGAATTTTTATTTTGGCGAGTTGACTAAATGGGGGATATTTGAGAAGTTTTCTTTGAGTAATTTCGTATTTGAAAAAGTTTTCGTAGTCGTAATTTTTTACGTAGGTGAGGGTGAGATTGTCGGGGTTATAGGTTTGAATGAGGACTTTGCCTTTTTGGCTTGCACGTCCTGATCTGCCAGCTACTTGAGTCATGAGTTGGAAGTTTCTTTCACCAGTTCGGAAGTCTGGAATATTTAAGCCGATGTCTGCCAAAACTACTCCAACAAGATTTACTTTTGGGAGATCCAATCCTTTGGCAATCATCTGTGTTCCGACTAAAATATCCGCTTTGTGTTCGCGGAAGGCGTGATAGATTTCTTTGAAGCCATGTTTGGTGGCGGTAGTATCTTTGTCTGCTCTCAAGACTCTAGCTTCTGGAAATTCTTTACGAAGGTCTTCCTCAATTCTTTGTGTTCCTATGCCCAAAAATCGGATATTTGCGCCTTTGCAGTTTGGGCAAGTGGTTGGTGGTTGAGAGATCTTTCCACAGTGATGGCAGATTAAGGCTGGATTGCCGAATGTTTTTAAATGATAGGTCATTGGGAGTTCGCAACTTTCGCAGGAAACTTTGTATCCGCAGTCTCGACAAACTACGGAAGAAGCAGATCCACGTCTGTTTAGGAAGAGGATGGCCTGTTCTTTGTTCTTTAAAATGTTGAAAATTTCTTCTTTTAGTCTTTCACTAAAAATTGAGGAATTTCTTCTGTGAAATTCTTCACGCATGTCGACGATTTCGATTTCCGGAAGGATGGAAATGCCGATGCGTTCTTTTAAATGAAGGGTCGAATTTGCTAGTCTTTCTGTGGTTTCTACGCTTGGGGTGGCACTTCCGTAGATGATTTTTATTTCAGGGTTGAGTTCTTGAATTTTATCAATTACTTGATGAATTGCATAACGGGGAGCGTTGTCCTGCTTGTAGGAAAGTTCGTGTTCCTCATCCATAATTATTACTCCGAGATTTTGGAATGGGGCGAAAATAGAGGATCTAGAGCCGATAACTAATTTTGATTCGCCGCTGTGGATTTTGTTCCAGAACTGACATCTTTCTCCTTCGGATAATTTGCTGTGAATAACTGCGGCAGGAATTCCTAAAGATTTTTCGAAATATTCAATGGTCTGGGGCGTCAAAGAAATCTCCGGAACGAGGATCAAAACTTGTTTATTTTGTGAAAGAAAGTGGTCGGCGATTCTGGTATATATTTCGGTCTTTCCGGAACCAGTAATTCCATGAATTAAAAATTTGTTCTGATTGTCTTTGTTTTCAATTATGGCTGAGAAGATTTGGCTTTGGTTTTCGGTGAGAGTTTTTATTCCCGATCTAATAATTTGTTCAGCTTTTTTGGCTCGAACTTTGGGTGGTTTTCCTGCAAGAATTTTCTTTGGAATAAAGAGTTTTAAAGTTTTGAAAAGTGGACAGAAATAATAATTGGAAATCCACTTCGCAACTTCAATTTGATTCAAGGAAAGCAGAGGTTTTTCGCTAACGATTTCTTGTATTGCAACTGTTCTGAATTCTGGAATATTGTTGTGAAGTTCCCAAACGATGCCAGTTGTAAAAGATTTTTTCAGTGGGATTCTTACTAATTGTCCGATTTGCAAATTCAAGTTGTCAGGAACTGAATAGGTCAAAGTTTCTTTTCCCTCGATCACTTTTTGTTGGAGAGCTATTTCTGCAAATTTCGACATAACAAATAATCAATGTTTGAGCACTTAAGAATATAGCATAGATCAGGGTATTGGCGTATGGGGAATTCTATAATTTTTCGCCGTTTCTGCGCGCTTTGCCTTCCTCAACTGTATAGTAAACGATAGGAAGTGCAATAAGCGTTAGAAGCGTAGAGAAAGCCAATCCGAATAATAATGAAAAGCCTAAGCCTGCCCAGAATTCATTCGTCAACGCGAGTGGCAAAATACCGATAATCGCAGTGATGGTGGTCATGAAAATTGGATTGAATCTGGAATAAGTTGCTTCAGCGATTGAAGCTGCGAGCCCCATGTCGTTTGCGCGATTTTCATTGATACGATCAATCAAAACTATGGCGTGATTTACCACGATTCCAGTTAAGGCGATGATTCCTAGAAGGGCTGGGAATGACATGTTTAAGCCAATAAGCCATAGCCCAGGGAATACTCCGATGATTCCCATTGGTAAGGTAAGGATATGAGTGAAGGTTTGGCTGAATGAATTATATTGGAGAACCAAGAGGAACATTATCAAAATTATTCCGACGAATAATGATTTATAAAGATCGTTGAAGGAATTTTGGATGTCAGCAAAATCTCCACCGTAACTTATTTCATAACCTGGTGGAATTTTTAAGGTTTTTATTTGGGCGTCGAGCTTGTTTGTGATGTCTACGGAATTGGCGGTTGTTTCAAGCTGGCTGGAAACTTTTACAACACGTTTTTGATTCTCTCTTTCAATTGAATCGGGGCTTTCGCCGAAGGCATAAGTGCCGAGTTGAGAAAGACTGACCATGTATCCTTTTGGAGAAGGAATCTGGAAATTTTCGATATCATGAAATGATAAATTGGTGCGATTATTTTTCTTTGGCAGGTCGTATTGAATCATAATTTTGGTATCTTCGCTGGCGATTTTCATAGTTGTTGTGTCGATGCCTTGAAGGATACTTCTGACGAGTGCGGCAACTTGAATAGAAGATAATCCATGCATTGCCAAAGCGTCTCTGTCGAGAGTGAATTTGAATTCGTTTAAGCCTGACTTTAGGGAGGTTTCAGGATCTTTTGTCCCTGGAATTTTGGCAATGATGTCTTTGATTTGATTGGCGATAGTTTTTAATTCTGTTAAATCTTTTCCTGAAATTTTGACATTGATTGGGGCGTCACTTGGTGGACCTTCGGATGCTTGTTGGATGGTAATTTTCGCGTCTTTGATGTCGGATTTTAGAACTGTTTCTAATTTAGCTACGAGATCATAACTAGTGATTTTACGGTCTTTTTTGTCGACTAGATTTACTGTTATGTTTGCCATGTTTGCGCTTTCACCTCCTCCTGAAATTCCCAAAGAATTATTTCCGGCGAGAGCGACTGATTGACTAGATCCCGTGATTGCGAGGAAGTTTCTTATTTCAGGAACTTTATATAGGTAAGTTTCAACTCTATCTACTATTTTAGCGGTATCTTCGATAACTGTTCCTGTAGGAGCTTCGATTTCTATGACGAAGTAATTTTGGTTTGTTTTAGGGAATAGTTCAGTTTTTACTATTCCTAAAACTGGCAGGGACATACTGCCGATGAATAAAGCAAATACAACAAGGAATGTTGTAACTCTAACTGATTTTTTGCCGATGACAGCTGTTATAAATCTGAAAAACAAAGCTCCCATTTTATCTAAAAGAGTTTCTAAAGGTACAGTTGTGTTCATTACCTTGTCACCGCTGATAAATCTTGCAGCAAGAGAAGGGGTGATTGTTAAGCCCAAAAATAGAGCTACGAAAAGTGTTACGGAAATCACTATTGGTAATGTTTTCAGAAATTCTCCGATGAGGCCTTGAACTAGCAACATTGGGAAAAATGCTGAAACGGTGGTTAAAGTTCCAGTGATTAGTGGCCATTTATATGTGTCGATTGAGAGAAGGGCGGCGTCTGTAGAGTTGAACCCTTTTTTCATATTGTCATGCATTCCTTGCATGATAACTATTGAGACGTCGACGGCGATTCCAAGCGCAATGACCAGAGAGAAAAGGGAGAGGCTGTTTATGGTTAAACCATAAAACATCATGAAAATAAAGGTGCCAAGAAAGGTTAATGGTACGCTTAATCCGGCGATAAGTCCTTGTTTGAAACCCAATGCAAGGAAAAGGATGATGATGATTAAAATGGTAGTTTCGATACCGCTTTTTGTAAGGACACCAAGGTCTGTTCTGATGAATTCGGAGTTGTCGTTTGTGATGACAATGTCGACATCTTTTGGAATAATGCCGTTTGTTTTTAATTCATCTATTTTTAATTTTGCTCTATCTGCGATGTCGAGAATACTGCCGCCAGTTTTTTTGTAAATCTGGAGAGAAACGGCGGTTAAAGCGTCTTTTCCTTCTACGGAAATTTTGGTGATGACTCCTGGTTGTGGTGGATTCTTTTCAACTTTTGCGACATCTTTTAAATAGATAGTGGTTGAGTTTTTTTCTTTTGTTCCGGATATTGGGATGTTTCTAACATCCTCTAAATTCTGAAAACGATTATCTATTCTCAATGAATAATTTAGCTTGTCTAAGCTGATAACGCCGAGTGGTAGATTGATGTTCGAATATTTTATGATCGTAGAAATCGTCTGAATATCCAATCCATATTGTTCAAGAGTTTGTTGATTTAAGGTCACATTTATTTGATCTTCTAATTGTCCAACAAGATTTACTTGGGAAATTCCGCTAACTTTTTCTAGTTCAGTTTGAACGTCTTTGGCAACTTTGGTGAGTTCGGCAACAGATCTATTTCCAAGTAGAGAATATGTAACGATGGCGTAATTATTTGTTTCTACTCTCGTCACTGTTGGGGCGATTGCGTCTGCTGGAAGGTTCTTTTTAACCTTATCTACGGCATCTTTTACGTCTTGAATTTTCTTTGTTATGTCTGCGCCTGATTCAAATTCTACAGAAATGACGGAGGCTCCTTGTCCTGAAGAGGAGGTCATTTTTTTGATTTCAGAAACTGCTCCGATCTCTTTTTCTAATGGCTCGGTTAATAATGATTCTGTGTCTGCAGAACTTGCTCCTGGAAGAATAGTCATTACTATTCCCATCGCAACTTTTACCTCAGGCTGAATTTCTCTTGGTAAAAGGGAAAGGGAAATTGATCCATAGATCACTGTGGCAATTATAACTAACCAAGCGATGGTTCTTTTGTGAATGAAAAATGCCCATGGCGATTTGGAAATTTCGGCTAATTTTTTTTCTGAAATTGGATCCATATTAATTAATTAGGTCACCTTCTTTAATAAAATTGTCTGATGTTTTTACAATTGTTTCGGTTCCTTTCAAGCCACTTATTACTTCAACATATTCACCAACGATTTCGCCAATCTGGACTTCTTTGAAGAGAGCTTTGTTGGCGACTACTGTCGTGACCAATTGTTTGTCGTCTGAATTGTGTAGGCTATTTAAAGGTATGAATATGCGGTTTTTTGGAGCTGAAGCGAACATTACTTTGACTAAAGATCCAGAAATAATTGCAGTGTCTTTATTTTCCGCTTCGATTTTTACAGATATTTTTTTACCTGTATCGCTTAGGGATGGACTGATTTCTTTGATAGTTCCTTCTATAGTTTTTGACCCATAAATAATTTTTACTTTCTGGCCATTCTCTACGAGAGATGCTTCGTCGCTATTTAGATTCACTTTGATAGATAGAGTTGTTGGATCTTCTATTTTTGCAACTGACATGCCAGGTGCCACCATATTGTTTTCTTCAGCGGAAATATCGGTTACGTATCCCGCAATAGGGGACTTGATAAATCTTTGATCGCTACTCAGTCCGGCAATTTGAGTTGCGGAAGTGAGTTGGGAAAGCTGAGTGTCTGTGCCGATCTTTTGAAGATTTGAGCCATTGAAGGCTAATTGAAATTGATTCTGGGCCATTTCATACTGATTTGTTGATGCTGCGATTGCGAAATCCATTTGATCCATTTGGGTTTGGAAAGATTCTTCCAAAAGATCTAAGCCATTTTCTGCCTGATCTATGCCACGAGCGGCTGATTCTTTGCCATAGGCGGTTGTATCTCTTTGAGCTTCGGCAGTGGCTAGTGCTGTAGTCAGTTTTTCAAGAGCCGTTGTTAAAGTGTCATAATCCGGATCAGACGAATCCATTTTTGATAAAGTATCTTCGAGTGTCGCTATTTTTGCTTTTAAAGCAGTAATTGCTTGATCCAGTTTGGCTAAACCGTCTGAGGCAAAATTCTTGGCGGCTTTTGCGCTTGATTCGCCTAATTTAGCTGCTCTTTTTTGTTCTTCATAAATGTGTTCAGCGTTCTTTTTGGATTTTTCGAGATTTTGAAGTGATTCGTAAGCTGTTTTTAGGCCTAAAGCGGCTATTTGGACGGTTTGTTCTGAAGAGCCACTGGTGAATACTTGTGAATCTTTAGCTGAATTTAAGGCGTTTAGAGCTGATTGATATTGAATAGCGGCGATATCTACAGCGAGAGAATCTCCTAAGGTAATAAGGGTTGCTCCTTTTTTTACCTTATCTCCAATTTTTACTTTGATGGCGCTGACTTTTCCGCTGGTTTGAGGAACGACATAAGCCGTTTCTTTTGAGCTGGCGATAGCGCTTTTAGTGAAGACGATTTCGGGTTTATCGAGGCTTAGGTTGAAAGTTTCTATTTGACCGCTTGAGCTGTCTAGGGATTGCGCTCTAGCGACTTTTTCTGGTAAAAAACGTGCAATTTTCTTTTGAGTGAAAGCACAGCCTGACGAGGAAATTAAGATAGCAAGGCCAAGCAATAAAGCAGTAATTTTTTTAGACATATTTGTAGTAGCTTATGATAATAGGGGAGGGATTATGGGCGAAGGTTGACATTTTGTCAATAGAGAAGCGGGGTGTGAAAACGGGGGAGGGCGGCATGGTTGTCATCTTGGGCGGTAATGGCTTATCCTGGCTGGTTGTAGATGTTGTTGACAAATATTCAAAAGCTGGTAGAATCGTAGGCTATTTAATATATAAATATGGATATTAAGACGAAAAAATTGATTGTGAATTCTTATGCGAGAGGCAAGGAAGATCAGCTTGTGCAAGCTTTTATTGTGGCTGGACCGACGGCGGTGAAAAAGACTCTTGGGATTCGAGATGCCAAGTGGATGGTTATTTTTGATTATTTGGTGTTTGAGCATGATTTGCTTGAGAAATGTGTGGCGCAGAATGTCGATTTTTTCAAGGATTTGTATGTAAAATTTGGGATTAAGCATATTCGGGCGATTTTTGAGGTGGAAGGAAAAAAATATGATATGCCGAGTAAAGCTGTATTTGATTTGATTGCGGTTGTAAATGAAGGTCTTTATTTACATGTTTTGCAGAATAGAGGTCGTTATTTGTTGGCTTTCAAGGCTCGTGGAGGTGATTTTCTGAGAACTATTTTGGGAATACTCGACAAAAAATATGACAAGGCTTGGGAGATGGTTTTGGATATTTTGTTGAATGCGGAGTGTGATGGACTATTTTCTGAGAGAACGCTTGAACATGGCTTACAAAACTTTGCCATGATGATGAATGGCGTGAGAGAGCATAGGGCGCTTAATAAGTATAAAATGGCTGCTTAGAGGGATTTAAGTATTGTGGATTTTCTTGCGATTATTTTTTTGGCATGTTAAATTTGAGGCACAGAAAAATTCCTATGAAGCTTAAAACTATTCCTACAAAAAGTCTCATTCTATCATTGGTTATTATTAACCTCATTATTTTGGTGTGAGGCGTCTGACGGAATAGTTACTTTGGAAGGCCTCACACGTTGGTGAGGTTTTTTTGTTTTTGTATTTATTTAACAATATACAACATGGAAACAGGACAAGAAGTGCGAATTGAAAAGCATCACCCAGATTTATCAGCAATTATCGATACGGTTGAAATTAATGCACTTGGCCTCCTCTCTACAAGGGATCCTAGTGATCCAGAGGGAGAGGCCAGAAGACAAAGAGAGTTATATAGGGAAATGATAAAGACGATAGCGTGATGGTTTTATCTGCTTGCTCAACGGGGTCCGGCTCTTTTTTCTCGAAAGTTTTGCTCCTGACCGTCGCAACTTTCAGCGAAAAAAGCCCTACGCTACCTCGCCTATGGCTCGTCCGCTTCGGGACGCCTACCTCTCCGCTTTATGGTGCGCCCTACAAGAGTCGAACTTGTAACCGTTGGTTCCGAAGACCAATGCTCTATCCAGTTGAGCTAAGGGCGCATATTGTTGTGTTCTAGGGTCTCTCCTAAACAAAAGGGCAGCTACTGTGCTGCCCTTTGATTGTATGTAATTATTCAATCCTTTTCAACCTATTAAGCTCTATTTAGATAAAGCTTTTTTGTCTGCCCACTTTTTCCAATAGATAAGGATAGGTGTAGCAATGAAGATTGAAGAGTAAGCACCTGTCGTGATACCTACTGTCAAAGCTAATACGAAGTAGAAGATCGATGGGCTTCCAAATATCATGATGGCGATCAAAGGAAGCAATGTAGAGATTGTTGTATTCAAAGATCTGTGCAATGTTTCGTTGATAGCTCTGTCACAAATGTCCTCGAATTTTTCGTCTTTGCCAGCCAAGAGAACATTCTCTCTAATTCTATCGTAGATAACGATGCTATCACTGACAGAGTAACCAAGGATGGTGAGCAATGCGGTGATAAACAAGCCGTCAATTTCCGCGTTGAATACTTGTCCTAGCAGAACGATTAAGCCTGTTACGACCAATACGTCATGCAATAAGGCAATGATGGCGGTAACACCAAATTTTGCTGGACCAATGCTTTTTGGAATTCTGCGGAAGGCTATCGTGATATAGAGAATGATGGCAATCATGGCTATAATAACGGCCATAAGAGCGCGGTCTAATAATGATGCTCCCATCGTTGGGCCGATAGTTGTAAATCTTGGTTCAGTGAATTCTGGGAGTCTTTCTTTCATCTTTGTGATGACACGGTCATGAGTAGCTGAATCCAGATATTTCGTTTTTACGATAAAGCTATTGTCATCGCCAGGGATGATTTTTGCTGTGGCGAAGTCTACCGTTGTTGTCTCAGTGGTAGAAATAGCGTCGGTCGGTTTTGCTTGAATTATGCTTGTTGTTGGAGCGGCAGTTTCTGGATTTGCCAAGTTTGCGGCATTGATTTCGTCTCCAATAGTTTTCAATTTCTCAGCTAGAACCTGACTTGTAACAGGCGTCTTGAATTTGAATTCTAGTAAAGTTCCACCGGTGAAATCTGTTCCAAGGTTGAATCCGAAAATGAGGAAAGCGATCAAAGCCACTCCTGTTAATATTGCTGAAAAGATCAACCATGGCTTAGAAGCTTTGATGAATCCAAAATGGAATGGTTTCTTTTCCATATTCACTCCAAACAAAGGTAGTTTCTCAGAAATCTTTGTGCCAACAAATCCAAGCATCAATGTTCTTGTGATGGTGATGGCAGTGAAAAGAGAGACGACGATACCTGCTGATAAGTTGAAGGCGAATCCTTTGATTGCTGAACTTCCAAAATAGAATAACAATGCGCAAGTGATAAGAGCTGAGAAATGGGAATCTCTGATAGCATTCCAAGCTCTGGCAAAACCTGCATCCATAGCGGCAGCAAAGGTTTTTCCTGCTTTAATTTCTTCTTTAAATCTTTCAAAAATAAGAACGTTTGCATCTACGGCCATACCAAGAGAAATGATGATACCGGCGATACCGGCAACGGTCATTACAACGGCGGTGCTCAATAGATACATCAGGAAGAAAAAGCCCACACAAGCCAAAATGAATGACATGAATTTTTCCCAGTTTGAGTCTTTGTTATTTAGGATTTTTACAGTTATATATCCGAAAATTGCTAAGGAAATTAATAATGAGAAACCGAGTGGCAATTCTGATTTAACAAGGAAGATAAGAATAATTGAATAGAAGAATAGGGCTAGGGAAGCCATCAGTCCTGGGATACGATAATACCAAACCATGAAGATCATGATTAGTAAGAAACCGATAACTCCAGCGAGGATGCTTTTGTTTAAAGCTTCTTGGCCCAAGGTTGCTCCAATTGTGTATTCTCCTGAGAGAACGATAGGTGCAGGGATTGCGCCTGTGTTTAAGTTTTGAGCTACTTTCTTGGCTTCTTCATTTGTGAATTGACCAGTGATTTGAGCGTTTCCTCCAGCAATTTTTTCTGAAACTCTTGGAGAGGAAATAAAATCTCCACCTACAAATATAGCAATTTTTTTGCCAACATTTTTACCAGTGACTTCTTCAAACAATTTTGCTCCTGCGTCATTGAATTGAATGCTGATGTATGGTTGATAGAAATTATCAATTTGAACATCGGCGCGAACGAATTGTTCTCCGGTTAGGCCTGTTGCTTGCCATAAATCAGGGAGTGTAGAATAGGTGATTGTCTCGTATTTATACTTACTTTCTTTGACGTCGGATTTTACTTCGTTTGCTTTGATGAGGTGATATCCGAATTTTGTTTTTGTGATTTCGCTTAAATCTCCGGCAGCGTTGAGGCCTAGAGCTGCTTGTTCGAAATCATATACATAAGTGGTGTCTCCTGTGACTGGAGCGTCTAAACGACCGCCTTTGTCTTTGTTGCTGGCATCTTCTGAATATTGTTGAGCCAAGACTGCAAAGTCGTCACCATTTTTTGCTTTTGCGAGAACTTCTTTGGCTATTTTGTAAGCTTCATCTTCGCTTCTAGTTACTGTTTCTGCGGCACCTTCAGCACCTTTGAAACTGATTAAAATATGGCTTACGGATACTTCTTTTTTGCTTTTAACCTCTTCTTTTACTTCTAGCAATTTTACAATGGCAAGGCCTGTGTTTTCTTGAGTTTGGCCACCAGTTGGATCAATAGAGAATGAACCACCAGTTGTTACTAATTTGCTATATACTTCTCCAGGTTGCAATTTTGACAAGACATCCTGTAAGTATGTTGGAAGTTTGCTTTGGAAAGTAAAATCAACTGTTTCGAATTTTACTTTTTCTGGATAGGCGAGCTCTTCTTCTTGTCCTACGACTTCGTATTTTGCACCTTTATTGATT
>CAINDQ010000101.1 GCA_903847465.1 uncultured Candidatus Peregrinibacteria bacterium | reverse complement strand
GCATTTTTCATTACAAAAAAATCCAAATCGATTTTTCTTTCTGCAATTCGGACATTCTTGTTCTTCCAAAAAAGAAAACTTTCGCAAACATTCGCCACAAACAAAATTCCCATACTCTCCACACGCCAAACATCGCTTCGGAAAGAGCAAATCCAGCAGCCATTTTTTTATTTCATTAAGAATCATGCCACCACCATATCACCCAAACTTAAAATTTTCTTAAATTCTTTTCTACGGAAAATAAGCAGGTCGATTTGGGGTCGGCCTGCTTATTCGTCTAAAGCGCTTTCGATGAGTACTTCCGCGGAGGAAGTCTCGATGGAATAGCGTTCGTAACAGTTGCGCTTTAGGGGAAGGGGCGGGGAAATCGGGGGGCCTCATGTCCCCGAGAAGATCAGGTCTTCTTGTGCCACCGCCTTACGAGCAGGAAGCACACGAAGAAGGCTATACTGCTCAGGCAGATCATCCCGAAGATCAGGAACATCATCTCGGGGCTGTCGCTGTACGCGAGTCCGGCCTTGATCTTTTCGCCGACGTCTTTGGGACAGTACCGTGCCAGCAGGTATCCGGAGATAATCGCTGGCAGGAACTTCACGGGAACATTGGCCAAGGAGAAGGCACCTGCGTAGGTGGACTTCTTCTCCCTCGGCGCGACATCCATGATCAACTGCTTGATAGCAGGAGACCAGAACATCTCGCCGATCGCGAAGACGAAGAACTGGAGGAATGCCTTCGCGTAGTAGGTGTACTCGCCGACGATTCCGAGCCATGCTACGGTGAAGTACTCGGTAGGAATCGCGAGCATGAAGATCGACCCCGTCATGATCAGCATTCCTAGGAACATGAGGGCGTACGTGCTGACCTTCTTTAAGAACGGAATCAGGAAGACGAGGCCGATGATGATCGTCACCGGGTTGATGATGTCGAAGTACCCGACCGGTGCGGTCAATCCAATCGTGCGGAGGTAGTACGGTTTGTACAGCACATTGTTGAGCCCGAAAGCCATCCGGACGCCGATCAGCCCTAGCAAAAGGAGCATGATCATCCAGAAGGCCTTTTCGCGGACGAGTTGACGAAGTAGCGCTCGGACCGAGATCCTTGGCGCCTTTTCGCTTTGAACCACACCGTCTTCGACGGCAGGGCTCTCGTCCTTCATGAACAGGAAGGCGACTACGGCAACCAGTACTGCGAGTCCGGCGGCGACGAAGAAGAAGTGCGAATTGCCACCGTCGGGAAGGCGTGTCTGGAGGAATAGTCCGACAAAGATGCCTCCCCCGATCTGGGTCACGATGACCTGCAGTTTGAACGCCATGTTCATCTTGCTGGGCGGAGCGAAGTGCGCCGTGCCAGAAGCAAACATGGGCTGGAGGAAGCCCTCTCCGATAGCCATCAATGTGAGCGTTGCGATCAGCAATGGCTCGAAGAGATTGGCTTCAAGGGAGAGGAGTGGCAGGAGTCCGAATCCTGCCCGACCGAAGAAGGAAGCGAGTGCTCCCAACAGCATTCCATTGCGGAAGCCGATTCGGTCGACGAGCATTCCACAGAGGAAGCTCATGATGGCGATGCCGGTCCCGAGGACACCGAGGTAGAGCCCGATTTTTTTGTCGGGAAACCCAAGGTCCTGCTGGAAGTACGGGAATGCCATGCCGACGATGGTGTAGAAGGCGAGTGAGTTTAGCAACACGAGCATCTGGATACCCCAGAACTCGCGCCGCATCGACCCAATCCCCTTAAACCCGGAGACGAAGTCTCGGAGCAAGTTCGTGATGGTACCCATGGCTGTGCCCTCCTTTATGACGCGCTATTGCGCATCTGTTACGAATTGTTAAGGGTCTGTTTGCTGGCGCAAGGCAGTTTCTTGCCTTCGCATGCAAAACTAACGCCACTTTATCCTTTAAAATTTACACATGTCAAGAAAGACGTATTGCTCGACCAGCAAAACAATTTTCCATTTTTAAATTCCAAAAAAAGCCTATAATTCAGTTCGCTATATTATTTAACCATCATTCATATGGCTCAACCAGGTATGCAACCAGGTTCAAAAAGTTTCTTGCAGGTTATTGCTGCGATCTTCCTAGGCGTTCTCGCCGTTGCTCTAGTGATGAATTTAATCACTGGCCGTTGGTATCAAGACATCAAAGCTGAAATCACATCTCAGCCTTATGCCAGAACTATTACTGTTGATGGAGAAGGCAAAATTACTGCAACTCCAGATATCGGAATCGTTTCTTTGTCAGTTGTTACCCAAGGTGCAAATGTAAAAACAATCACTACAGAAGGTAATACAAAAATGAATCAAGTAATTGCCGCAGTGAAGGGTCTTGGAATTGAAGCAAAGGACATCACCACTTCTCAATACAATCTTTATCCTCAGTACGACTATACAAATTACAAGCTTCCAAAAATTACTGGATATGAATTTAATCAGTCTGTTACTGTAAAAATTAGAGATTTGGGAAAAATAAATGACGTGCTTGATGTTGGAATAAAATCTGGCTCAAATCAAGTTGGACAATTAAGTTTTGATATCGATGATCCAAGTGGAATCAAGAAACAAGCTCGTGAAAAAGCTTTTACAGCAGCAAAAGAAAAAGCAAAGGAAATGGCTGATGCCGCAGGCGTAAAACTTGGACGTGTTGTTACATTCTCAGAAGGTTACAACTATGCACCGCCAATGTATGCTAACTACAAAATGGATTTAGCAATGCCAGAGGCGGCCCCAACAGGAGGCGCAGCTGTACAGCCAGGAAGCCAAGAATTCAACATGACAGTTAGCGTTACCTACGAAATCGAGTAGGTCTTAAAAAGATTTTCTGAATGAAAAAAATTATCGCAAGGATCATTAGCGTCCCGCTAAAGTTTTATTTCCAACTGCGCTATTTTGGTAAAGTAAAATTTGGGAAGAATGTTTTCGTGAATCATCGCTTTAGTTTTAGTGGCAAGGGCAGGCTCGTGATCGGCGACGGATGTAATCTCTGGGCGCATCAGGAATATAACCAGTTTCAAACTTTCGCCCAAGATGCTGTGATCAGAATAGGGGAAGGATGTCGACTCAACGGCACAACAATTCAATCAAAGAAATCCGTAACAATCGGCAAAAACTGCCTCATCGGTAGCGCTATGCTGATTGATACGGATTTTCATTCTATAGATTATCGCCATCGCAATGACGCGGAATTTGTGAATTCAAAGCCGATTGTAGTGGGTGATGATGTTTGGATTGCCGGACAAGCAGCGGTTTTGAAAGGCGTGACGATAGGCGATAAATCCGTTGTTGGTTTTCGCGCGGTAGTGACGAAAGACGTTCCGGAAAAAGTTGTGGTTGCGGGGAATCCAGCGGTTGTGGTAAAAAATGTGGAGTAGGGCCTACCTAATCCATTCATGAATAAATCTTGTCAAAATTGCACTCAGGAATTTGAAGTTGATTCCATCGATCAGGTTTTTTATGAAAGAATGAAAGTGGGCGCGCCGACTTTCTGTCCGACTTGCCGTATGCAACGTCGTCTTGCGACTAGAAATGATAGATTCCTCTATAAAACAAAATCAGCTTTGAGCAGCGATTCTATTATCACGATGTACAATCCATCCCATGGTTTCACCGTTTACGAGCATAAGGAATGGTGGAGTGATGATTGGGATCCTTTGAAGTACGGTCGAAATTTCGACTTTAATAAACCGTTTTTTGAGCAGTTCGCTCAGCTTCAAAAAGTTGTTCCGCGTTTCAATATTTTTAACAGCCAATCTGAAAATAGCGATTACGTAAATTATGTTACGCATAGTAAGAACTGTTATCTTACTTATGGTTCGTGGTTTATCGAAGATTGTATGTACTGCCACACGATGAATGAATGTAAAAATTGTTTGGATTGTATTTTCGTGGATAAATCGGAATTGTGTTATGAAAGCGTGGATTGCGGCGAAGATTTTAGGGCTTTCTTCTGCCAAAATTGTCAAAACGTATCAGATTGTTATTTTTGTTTTGATTGTCGTGGATGTAGGAATTGTATTGGTTGTTACAATTTGAAAAATCAGGAATATAATATTTTGAATAAAAAAGTTTCTAAAGAAGAATTTGAAAAGGCAAAAGCGAAATTCGGTTCTTGTAATTCGTTACAAGAATTGAAAAAATATTTCGAAGAAACTATCAAAAAAGAAGCTGTTCACAGAGATACAATCAGAGAAAACAACCACAATGCAACTGGTGATCTGCTCTTTAATTGCAAGAACGCCAAGCATTGTTTTTCCACGTACAGAAGCGAAGATATAGCGTATAGCGCTCGTTGTTTTGACCAAAAAGATTCGTACGATTTTGATGCCGGAGGAAAAGGGGAATTGTTGTATGAAAACATGAGTAATGATTTTAGTTTTAATTCAATTAGTTGTACGACTTCCGAATATATGATCAACGCTCACTACTGCGATTTGTGTTTTCATTGCGAGGATTGTTTTGGCTGCGTTGGTCTTCGTCACAAAAAATATTGCATTTTCAACAAGCAATATTCGGAAGAAGAATACAAAGAACTTTCCGCGAAAATTATCGAGCATATGAAAAAACCCTCCTCCGGCGGGCAGGCTTGCGAATGGGGCGAGTTTTTCCCAATCAAATATTCACCATTTGCCTACAACGAAACTTTTGCTCAGGAACATTATCCGCTGACAAAAGAAGAAGCACTTTCGAAAGACTACAAATGGCAGGAGGATGAGGACACAACTCCACAGCCTCAAACATATGAAATTCCGGATGATATCAAAGCTGTGCCTGATCAGATTCTAAACGAAGTTCTCGTCTGCGAATCCTGTAACAAAAATTACAAAATCCTCGACCACGAACTAAAATTTTACCGCAAAGAAAATCTAGCAATCCCTCATATTTGCCACAACTGTCGCTACAGTGAAAGATTCCTAAAAAGGCCACCTCGCCATCTCTGGGATCGCACTTGTTCGCACTGCGAAAAGCCAATCCAAACCAGTTATTCTCCCGACAAAAACTTCAAAATTTACTGCGAGGAGTGCTATCTGAAGGAGGTTTATTAGAAAATTTATTGACACAATAAGGGCTCGATGGCACAATATTCTACCTTTAACATATTTATCATGCCAGAATATATTGAAAAACGATCCATTCCAAGAGAGCAACTACCTCTTGAAGAACACGCCAAAAGAGCCTTGGCTAGATTTGAAATCAAACCAAACGGCACACGTGAAGATATCTCAACAGCCGTTTTTAAAGAAGGAAATAGATTTAGGGAAATGGTTTTTAATGCAGCATTAGAAGATGTTGCTAGAAGAAGAGCTGAATTAGTTAGTACAGTTGACTCAGGACAAGACAGCGATGATCCTGCCAGAACAGAACTAAATGAATCAGAAAGAAGAGTTCTCGCAGCCATGGTGGAAACTCAATATGGCGGTGCACTTGAGGTATTACAAGATGGGGGGCTGTGGACTCCGGAGCAAGCAGACGTAAAAAGGCCTCCTACTATGGAACAACTATACGCTTATTTAGTTCAAAGATTTACTCCTCAGCAAGTTGCACATTTACGCACTATTAGAGATCCGCAATTAGTACTTGCACCAGATGTTTCTTGGAGAGTGGTTGCTGATAATCTAAAAAATGGCTCAAGATTCACTCAATTATATCAAGAAAATCCAGTTGTAAATCCATTTCTTCCCACAGAAATGGCTCGATGTTTTGATACGGTAGATGCCAGCTGTAATTTGACTTCAAGAATTCAGGGGTACCATCCATTTGTAGCGGACCTAGATCCGAAACACTTCACGGTAACTTTTAGTGATAGATTTGATACGGCTTTAGGGGAATTGTTAACCTCGGATAAAGTTCAAAAGGCCAAATTAAGAGGACCAAGTCTTCAGGAATTTATTTTACTTGCTCACAAACTACTTCTTGAAGGTAGGGATTTGGGACAAGCTCTGGATATTCGACCAAAATTTTATACACCAAATGGGAGATGTATAGCTATGGCACAAAAAAGACCTGGAGGATCAAGCCCTGTTGAGTGTATGGCGGCTTACATCGATAGAACTTCCGATAGCAGTAGAGATGGCTCGCAATATTTCATCAATATCACCTCAGTAGGTCCTCAATCTAGCGAACCAAGCTCTGGAGAAACAATGCTGGGATTAGACGCATAACTAATAAATCGCCTCCAAATACGCTTCCTCTGAATAAACTTTTTCTGGCCTGTCTGGAGAGAAACAAGACTTTATTGGTTTGCCTGTTTTGGAGCATTGGCGATCCCAAAGTTTGTATGGAGGGCGAATTGCAATTCTGTTTTTATACCTTTCTTCAGGGCAAAGTCGTGGTATTGGTAAATTTTTCTTTCGATAAAATTCAAGTTCCTGTTTTTGAATTTTATAATTTTTTCCGCTTTTCTCACACGCCAAAACTTCCTTCAAAATTCCATCATCCACATCTTTTATATTATCAGGAATTTTGTAAGTAGAAGGAATATATTCTTTTTTATTTGGATCTTTCCATTTGAGCCCAAAGCCTATCACTTGTTCTTTTGTCAGCGGAAAATAATCGTAAGCAAGTGTTTCGTTATAACAGAAAGGGGATATGCTCATCGGGAAAAATTCTCCATATTCGCCGCTGCTTTTCATATGCTCAATAATTCTTGGCAGAATTTCTTCGTACGCTTCTTTTGTATATTGTTTGTTGAGAATGCAATATTGGCCTTTCTTGAGCCCCACACAGCCAAAGCAATTCATCGGATTTTGACAATACATCGAGTACTCTGTCTCTTTGGCGTATCCACAGGAGACAACGAATTTTGAATTGTATGGAGTGGCATTTCCAAGCGTTTCATAACAAAGTTCAGCGTCCCACCCACTACGATCATCGTCTTGGAAATTTTTTCCACCTGGATCACCACAGTCAAATAAATATTTACAATCTTCGGAATGACCAATATCAAAACAATCATGACAATTTTTGCAATTTATAATGAATGCACCAGAACAATTTTCGATATTTAGGCTCGCGGAATAGTGATGAATTGCTTCTTTCGTTTTCCAATTCCAGAATTCTTTTTTTAGCTTTGTGAAGTTTTCAGAACTTCCAATGTTTAAAGATCTCAATAATTCCTCATACTCTTCTTTCGAATATTGCTTATTTTTGAAACAATATTTCTTATTCCTCAAGTTGAAACACATGGAGCAATTTTGACAGCCATTACAGTCAAAACAGAAATTTAAGTCGGACGAACTATGGCATTGTACAGCGAAATTACAGTTGTAGCATATTTCGCAATCCAGACATTCGTAACAGAGTTCGCATTCTTTTGGACAGTGAAAACAATCCGTACAAAATTTGTCAAAATACATCGTGTCACAATACAAAAGATTCTCATTTTTCCCAGCGTCGAAAAGCAGATAACAGTTTTTGTTGTACCAAGAATAGTTTGTGTAATCGGAATTTTCACAATCCACAATCATCAAATTGATGAAAGGAACCTCGTGCAAAAGCTCGTCATATTGCTCGAAGAAAGGCCTGTTGAAGTCGTAATCTCGGCCATATTCCATAGGATCCATTGAATCTTTCCACCATTCTTCGTGTTTATAAACTTTGTAAGTTTTATCTGGAGAAAAATTCGAAAGCATATTTTCGCCAGTCAAAGTACATTTTCTTTGATAAAGACTTCTTTCATTACGGAAAGCCAAACGCCTCAGTCTTCTTGCACTTGGAGAGAAGGTAGGAGGTGGTACATGGATGCGTTTATAAAATGCCTGATCCTCGTCAGTGATAACAAATTCTTCTCCTGTGAGCTTGCAGATTCGTTTTATTTCGCTCATGCCCGTATTCTAAAAGCTTTTGGTTTCAGAAACAAACGTTTTTTCGCTATAATTGTCTCATAAATAAATTTCTCATGAATAAAGTTTGTAGAAATTGTAGTCAAAATTTTGAGATCACAGACGATGATTTGAAATTTTTACAAAAAATTTCTCCAAAATTCGATGGAAAAGTTTACGAAATACCCGCTCCAACATTTTGTCCCGATTGTAGACAACAGCGCCGTTTGTGCTGGAGAAACGAAAGAAATTTATATAAAAGAAAGTGTGATGCGACAGGCAAAGAAATAATTTCCAACATTTCTTCTGACAAACCTTCCAAAGTATACGATAGGGAATATTGGCTTTCTGATCAGTGGAATCCGCTTGACTATGGTCGCGATTTTGATTTCTCGAAAACATTTTCTGAAAATTTCTTGGCTCTGCAAAAAGAAGTCCCAAGATTTTCACGACAGCAACAAAACCCGATGGAAAATTCCGTGTATTGTAATTTTGCCAGCAATTGTAAAAATTGTTATTACCTTTTTGATTCTGACTTCTGCGAAGATTGTTTATATGTGAACGTTGTAAATCATTGCAAAGATTGCGTTGATTGTTCCTTTTTGTCGGAGTGTGAACTCTGTTATGAATGCATTAATTGTAAGAATTCTTACGATTTAAAATTTTCTAGAAACTGTGTGAATTGTAGTAATTCTATATTTCTGGAAAGCTGTATTGGCTGCCGAAATTGCGCCTTCTCCACAAATCTTCACGATAAAGAATATTTCTTTGCGAATGAAAAATTGTCCAAAGAAGAATATGAGAAAAAAATCGCCGCACTCAATCTCGACGAATACAAAAATCTCGATCATTACCTGAAATATTGCGAAGAATTTTTTGTAAAACATCCTCGTCGTTTCATGCAGGGCACGCAAAATCAGAATGTTCATGGTGATTATATTTACAATTCCAGAGATGTTTATCGCTCTTTCAATATTGTGGATTGTTGGGACGTGCGCTATAGCGAGCTCTTATTTAAGGCAAAAGATTGCAGTGACGTTTCATCTTTTGGCGAAGGAATCGAGAAGATTTATGAAGTTACAACTTCTGGACTAAACAGTCATAGTAGCGCTTTTAGTTTTGGAGTTGTCCTGAGTTCAAATAATATTTTTTATTGTGACCTGACTTATTCGAGCAAATATTGTTTTGGTTGCGTGTCTTTGAATAGGAATGAATATTGTATTTTGAATAAGCAATATTCTAAGGATGAATATGAAAAGATGGTCGCGAAAATCGTTGAGCATATGCAGAAAACAGGGGAATGGGGCGAGTTTCATCCAGCTTCACATTCGCCAGTTGCTTACAATGAATCAATCGCTTTCGATTATT
>CAINDQ010000100.1 GCA_903847465.1 uncultured Candidatus Peregrinibacteria bacterium | reverse complement strand
CTCTTTAGGAGCAAAAAGAATAGAGCCTACTGAGGCCGCAGACAATCCTGCAACAAGCAAACCCACGATACTCCAAAAATTACCTTGGAAGGTGTGTAATGGGAATAAAAAAGTTGAAAGCACGACTAGCCAACCGAGTCCTGTTATTAGAAACAATATTCTTTGATTACGTTTAAACATAAATTTGAGGTAAAATGATCCTACTTACTCAGTTATTTATAACATTAACCCCCTTTCACATGCCAGAGAAAAAGTATTGGCGTTGCACGGTTTGTCACGATTTCCACTATGGGGCTATGGCTCCAGAACTCTGCCCAACCTGCAAACAGTCAGAGAAATATGTTGAAGCCACCAAGGAGGAGTTGATGCAAGCTATCGGCCTTTAAACCCCTGTGGTAAACAGGATTTCCATTGGAACGATCTTAAAAACGATCAATACGGCAATAATTGCTGGTATATGAATCATATAAATTAGTAGAGAATTTTGGCCAAGCCAAACCAAAGGGAAAAATATTTTTGGAACGGAAAGGCTTTTTTTTTGTTTTTTCTCAACAAATTCTCTCAAAAAATTCCCAATAAAAATTCCAAACAAAATTACGCTTATCCAAGGGAAAATCGGGAAGTAATCGAGTGCATACAGGCTGGTATTTCCTAATCCCAAAATGTGTAAAATTAGATTTGAGCTTGTTCCAAAGTCCACGAATTGCCATATCAATAAAACTAATATTCCGCAAAACAAACTCAAATATTTTCTCCCAGAAATAGCCACTAGAAGAATTATGCTCACGCCAATCAAATGCAAAATTCCAAACTTTACAAACAATTCCGGTTCAAAAAAGTAAGTAACGATGCTTACTCCAATTCCCATGAAAAAAACTTTTGCACCGCGCACAAACTGCTTTCTGTAACCACTTTTGCTCAACGCCATAGAAACCCCAACCAGCCCCAAAAACATCAACTGCACAAACCTAACTAGCCAAAACCAACCACCCTCGTACATCTCATTCTTCACAACATCAAAGAAATTCAGAATATAAAAAACATGAAAAACAATCATGCCAACTACGGCGAGTCCACGCAGAGAATCGATTTCCCAAAGACGAATTTTATTTGGTTTATCCATATGCATCCCCTATTAAACCATCTCCACGCTCAATCTGCCAAACTGTATAAAGATAAATGTGAATAATATTGCCATCGCATATGGCGCAATTATTGATAAATAGTTTCTTTTTCCTGGCTTGAAATATTTTAATAGCAATGAATTTGATACTACCGAAACCGAACTAAAAGCCATCGCCAGCCCTGCCAATTCTGGCTTCAAGACGAGCCCAAACGAAGTAAACACTCTTGCCGCAATAGGGATTCCAATCACATTAAAAAACAACGCAAAAAACATATTCTGTCTGATTTTATTCATCGTGGCTTTTCCCAATTCGAAAGCTGTCAGCACATCGCGCAAATCATTTTTAACAATAATTATTCCACCAGTCTCCATGGCTACGTCAGTACCACTTCCCATCGCAATTCCAAGTGTCGCTGTTGCTAAAGCCGGCGCATCATTTATTCCATCACCTACCATCGCTACAATTTTCCCTTCTTTTTGCAGACGTTTCACTTCTTGTTCTTTTTCGGAAGGCAACACCTCTGCAAGCACATGGTCTTTGTCGATGCCAGCGAGAACCGCTACGGCTTGCGCAGTTCGGCGATTATCTCCAGTGATCATGTAAACCTCCATTCCATTTTTTCTTAGAGTAGATACGACTTCTTTTGCGTGATCTTTGATGATGTCAGCGACAGCGATCAGTCCGAGAATTTCTTTTTCTGAAGCTAAAATCATCACGGTTTTTCCTTCCTCTTCGATTTTGGAAATCTTTGATTCGATATCCCCAATATCCAATTTCAAAAATTCTACGATCAATTTTCTGTTTCCGAAATAATATTTTTTATCACCAATTTCTCCTTCCACTCCTCTTCCTGGAATGGCACAAAAACGATCGCATTTTTCAATAAGAAAGCCTTCCTTGTCGGCATATTTCACTATCGCATCTCCCAATGGATGTTCCGAAAACTTCTCTATAGATGCCGCAATACTCACAATTTTTTTAGAATCTTTTAGTTCAATTTCAACTACATCAGTTACGTCAATTTTTCCTGTCGTCAAAGTTCCTGTTTTATCAAAAACAATAGTGTCAATTTTTTTTGTAGCTTCCAAAGGTTCACCACCTTTTATTAAAATTCCATGCTCTGCACCCTTTCCAGTTCCAACCATTATTGCGGTTGGCGTAGCGAGCCCCAAAGCGCATGGACAAGCGATTACTATCACTGATGTAAATGCCATCAAGCTAAAACTTAATCCCGAATTTAGAATAAAAAACCACACTATAAAAGTTCCAAAAGCAATAATCAAAACAGCTGGCACAAACCAAGCAGATACTCGGTCCGCAAATGCTTGAATTGGCGCCTTTGAACCTTGAGCATCTTCAATCAATTTTATAATTTGAGCGAGCGCTGTGTCATTTCCAACCTTTGTTACTCTAAATTCGAAACTGCCGTTTTTGTTGATTGTAGCGCCAATAACAAGGTCTCCAGCTTTTTTACCAACAGGCATACTTTCTCCTGTTAGCATGGCCTCGTCTACAGAAGAATGACCATTTATAATAATTCCATCCACCGGAATTTTTTCTCCAGGTTTGACCAAAATTACATCTCCAACTTTCACATCATCGATAGCGATATCAATTTCTTTTCCATCTTTCAGCACTCTCGCAGTTTTTGGTTTCAAGCCCATTAATTTTTTTATTGCATCTGACGTTCTGCCTTTTGCCTTTGCTTCAAGCCATTTCCCGAGAGTTACAAAAGTAATCAAAAACGCCGCGGTCTCAAAATAAAGCTCTGGAATTTTCTCTCCATTTATTCCAAGCACACTTCCATTAACAATAAAATAATTCACCAATTGCCACACGCTATAAAAAAATGCCGTGCTAGTTCCAATAGCAACCAAACTATCCATATTGAAAGTTTTCATCTTCAAACTGCTCCACATACCCTTATAAAATCGCGCCCCAATAATAAACTGCACCGGAATCGTCAAACCCAAAGAAATAATTCCCATATAAGGCATCAGCATCTTTCCAAAAATCTCCGGAAAGAAATCCATCAACATGAAATATAGCATCGGCAAGCTCAAAAACGCGCTTATAAAAAATCTATTTCTCCATCCATTTATTTCTTCAGTTTTTTTTTCCTCGGAAGCCGCTGAGTTTTTTTCGTCAACAATACTTGCTCCATATCCCGCACTTTTCACCGCAGAAATCAGTCTACCCACATCCACTTTATTTTCATCATAAGTAATATAAGCTTTTTCTGCTGACAAATTCACACTGGCATCTTTTACTCCCTCCACTTTTTTCAAACCCATTGTTACAAGTGTAGAGCAAGAAGCGCAGTGCATTCCGGTGATATTTAAAGCTGTTTTATTCATAATTTTTTTAAATTATTTTAATTTGTGACTTCAATCGTGCCTGTGATCATGCCCATCCAGCAGCTAAATTTATAGGTTCCTGGAGTTGTTGGTGTAAATTCTTTCACTGCAGTTTCTCCAACCGTCAATTGTACTGGCCCATCAAATAATCCACGCGCAATCACCGCATTTGTGCATCCACTTGTCCCTGTGTCGGTGATTTCCCATCTTACTGGTACACCTGCTTTTACTTTTAGATAATTTGGACTATATCCCGTAGCTGATGCATTCATTTTTAGGACCTGTTTCCCATCTACCAAGACCGCCGTGTCACTATTGTCTGTAGAAACAGTGTTGGAACCACTAAAGAAATCGCTAAAGCTTTTTAATCCCAGAAAATTCAACTGGTTATTGATAGTAAATAATGCAAAAAATAAAACTAAAATTCCCGCTATCTTTGCGAATTTATAAGAGCGATGTGGTTCTTTGGAAAATTTCACACTCGAAAATCCTATTAATAATAAAACTGGCAATGTTCCCAGTGCAAAGAAAAGCATGATCAACGCTCCGACCAATGCGCTACCCGAAATAAGCGCTATTCCCTGCGCCGTGATGGTGAATCCGCATGGTAGAAAAAAGGTCAACGCGCCCATCACAAATGGTAAATATTTTCCTTTGAAATTTGATTCATCCGCTACATATCTTAGTAAAAATTTAGGAGCTGTGACTTGAAATTTCTGTAAACTTTTCACTCCCAACATTTGCAATCCAAGGATCACCATAAATATCGCAACTATAAAAACAAGAACAGACATCGCTCCTGCAGACAGCTGCAATTTACCCCCGATCGCACCAAGTAAGCCGCCCAGAACCGTATAAGAAACGATTCTCCCAATATTAAACATAAAATGCGGTCGCATTTTACTAAAAGTAGAACTGCTGGAGGAATAAAGTTCATTCCATTGTTTAGAAATAGAAAGAATGAGTCCGCCCACCAAAGCCGCACAGCTAGATAGCCCAGCCATAATTCCAAATAAGAAAAAAGCTGGAGGAGCAGACTTTGTAGTAACCGCCAAAGCATTCGCCAATCCCAATTTATTCAAAAGAAAAAACGCGCTAATAATAAGCACCGAAACGCTAACAATCATCGCATAATCCATACTATCTAAACTGGATTTTGTCTCAACAGGTGTTTCCGAAAATGTATAATTCAGTTTCTTAAAAACTTGATTCAGCTGGTCCACACTTGGCTTTTCTCCTTCGTATTCTATCGATACTCGCCCATTTCCCATGGAGGCATCTACCGATTTCACATTCTCCATTTCCAGCATGTTTTTCTCGATCAATATCTCGCACGAACTACAATGCATCCCCTTTACATAATAGGTACAATCCTTGATTTTTGAATTATTCATGGGCGTAAGGTCTTAAGGTTTTTGTCAGAACCTACACCTAGGGTATAGGTCGACCACATGATAGCAAGGTTGCTACCATAAGTCAACGCAAACACCCGTTAAATCCTTAGACATATGCCGTATATTCCCCTATAATCCTGTCAAAATAACATTGTCCAAATATGGCAAACTCCTCCCCTTTAAGACTCCCTCTCAAAGCTGTTGGCAAAGTGATGACAATGAGGGTTCCAATAATCTCCATTGGTTCTACGGTAGAAGATGCGGAAAATTTATTGAGAAAAAACGCAGAAGATTTTGACGCTTTCGATTATATATACATAACAAATACTCAAGGCAAATTAGCGGGAATATTGCCGATAAAGATATTGTTTAAACACTCCAAGTCTACAAAAATCACCGAGATAATGACTAAAAACCCGATCACGATTAATCCGCATATTGCTCAGGAAAGGGCAGCTTATCTTGCTCTCAAAAATAATGTCAAAGCGGTGCCAGTGGTAGACGAGAGTGGACTACTTTTGGGCACGATAACTAGTCATGAGATTCTACGCATACTTTACGATGAAACACAGGAGGACTTATTCCATTCGATTGGCGTTGGAAAGCACGAGGTTACTGATAATATTTTGACGATGTCTCTTCTTACTTCTTTGAAGCACAGGCTTCCATGGTTGATCATAGGTTTGGTTGGAGGAATGTTGACAGCTGGAATAGTAAGTCATTTTGAGGTAACTTTGGCTGAAAATCTAATTTTAGCAGCGTTCATTCCTATGATTGTTTATATGGGTGGAGCGGTGAAAGATCAAATGCAGGTATTTATCATTCGTGACTATGCGACAAATCCAAACATCAAATTTAAAAGATATTTTCTCAAGCAGATAGCAATAATTCTTTGTATAGCAATGGTCTCGAGTTTTATTTTGTTTGGATTAAGTCTATTTCTTTATGGCAACTTGAAGATAAGTAACGTTTTAGGAATTGGCTTATTCTGCTCTCTGATCTCGACAGTCGTTTCAGGGCTTGCAATACCATATTTTTTCATCAGGTTGAAATCCGATCCAGCAAATGCAAGTGGGCCAATATCGTCAATTATTCAAGACATAATTGGTGTTTTAATATACTTTGGAATCGCTGCATTGCTGATATAATTTAAAAAAGATGCACAGAGGAATAGCCACATTTACGCTAGACACAGGGAAGTGTCCGCCATGGCTGTTTCAAAGAATGGTCGCTCTTGGTCGTGAAATGATGCAGGTTTTGGTTGCCGAATATGGGCCTGATGAATTTATCAAACGCATTGCCGATCCGGTTTGGTTTCAATCTTTGGGAACTGTTTTGGCTTTTGATTGGAATGCCAGCGGTTTAACCACTATCCTCACAGCGGCGCTAAAGGAAGCCATTTTTGGAATAGAGAAAGAATTGGGAATTTTCATCTGCGGAGGAAAAGGAAAAACGTCTTTAAAGACTCCTGATCAAATAAAAACATGGGCCTCTCGTTTAAGTTTGTCCGACCCAAATGCCAAAAATCTTATTTACAATTCCAAGATGAGCGCGAAAGTGGATAGCTCTCTCGTACAGGATGGGTATGCCCTTTATCATCATTCGTTTTTCTTTTCAAAGAATGGTGCGTGGGCGGTTGTTCAGCAAGGAATGAATAAAGAAAAAAAGACAGCGCGCAGATATCATTGGTATTCGAATGACATAAAAGATCTGATTGAAGAACCTCATAGCGGAATAATTTCTGATCAAATCAAAGCCTCGAAAGTTTTGAATATGACTTCGAAGGACAGCTCGAAAAATCGTGATCTGTCCATGGAAATGATGGACAGCGGATATATAACCTTGATGAAAGATATTCAGCTTTTGCGCAAACATTCTTCCTCTCTTTCCAAAATGATGAGCGTGAAAGTAAACGAAAATCAGCTCACACTTCTTGAATTAGCGGACACAGAATTCACAACTCATCCGGTCATAAATGAAAATTTTTCCAAGAGTAAATATCTCGATAAAATCCTTTGGAAAATATGCGATGAAAAACCAAAATCTTACGAAGAATTTCTTGCGACAAAAGGTGTTGGCCCAAAAACCGTACGCGCCCTTTCGCTTGTTTCTGAGGTTATTTATGGGGCAAAGGCTTCATATATGGATCCGGCCAGATATAGTTTTGCTCATGGTGGAAAAGACGCCACTCCCTATCCGGTCGACACAAAAACTTACGATCAAAGCATTGAAATGCTCCGCAAAGCAGTTTTAAAAACCCACTTCAGCCCCCTCGAAAAAAACAAAGCTTTAGGAAAACTAGATAGTAAATATAAATTCTAACTATAAATGGTGGGCAGGGAGGGTTTCGAACCCCCGTAGGCGCGAGGCCAGCAGATTTACAGTCTGCCCCATTTGACCACTCTGGTACCTGCCCATATTCGACTTAAATTGCAAAGACGATTATATCGAAATGACCTTTTTATGCAAGCTCTTGTAGAAAACATATCAGCATTATAGAATAAAAAATGATCCTCCTATGATTTAAACCATCCCATCATGGAACACCCAAGACATATTTACTCTGTAGGCAAAGCAATTGCCCTTATTTCGTCATTTGTCTTGATGATTGCGACAATGTTACCTTGGGGCGTTATTACGGATAAAACAGGCCAAGAATCGATCATTACTGGTCTTGCCGGTGATGGCAAAATCACAATCGTTTTAGGCGCAATGTCAGTAATATTACTCATTCTCAAAAAAGCTCCTCATTGGCTTGTTATTATCTTCGGATTAATGGCCATGGCTATTGGGATTATTGACCTAATTGCAGTTATGGGCGTCACCAAAACAGCCCTCGGTTACGTCGGCTCAGGTTTATACGCTACAGCGATTGCTGGTTTAGGAATTGTTGTCGGAACGCTGATTGAGATATTCAAAAAGAAAAGAACAATTTAAAGATGCATTTTGCTGAAAATAGATTAGTTTATAAAAACGTTAATGTTCCATCCATTGCGATGGAGGGCATTCCGTCATACGTAAAAAAATCTGCTGATATCCAAAAACTTGGCCAAGAAAGAAAAGGTCAATCGGCAGATATAATAAAAGGCCTTTTTGATCAAATTGATCAAAATAAAGATGTCTTTGAAAAAGCTTTAGACATGATTTCTCTTACTGGATTATCCACAAAAGAAGCAGAAGAAATAATGCTCGATTCTACCAATCCGTACATTAAATATCTTTTGAATTTTGTAGCCTTAATGCCAAAAATGGGCCTTGCTGTATATGAAAAATTTACCAAAATGACAGGCAGAGTGTTTTTCAAGAGTGATGGCGCTCTTGATTGGGAAAGAGTTTTTATCAACAGAGCCTTGATGTGGAAAAGAGTCCTATATCCAAAACTGTTGAAAGTTTTGGGAAAAAATTATAATCAAGATTTGGTTGAAAAAGCCATCGAAAACGAATTCTACAACATGGATTTGCTCCTCGCAACTTTGGCTCAGGGAGTGGATCCCAGTAAGAAATTAGTAGCAGACGTGATAAGAGAATTAAAAGGTCTTCCTTCTGATGACGAAAAATCCGCATCTGAGGAGCAGTATTCACGACCAGCCTCAAAGTCCGAATATGATCTTCCTGATATTTTAGATTCTGCCAAAGTGAATGTTAAAAATCTGAGCAAAGAGGGATTAAATAAAGTAATTTCTGATTACAGATATCAATTAGCCGATCTGGCGGACAGAGTTCCAGATTTACGCCTCTTAAATACGTTAGCGTTAGATGAAATTGATAAATTTTCCAAAATAATCGCAGAATCAGACAGCAAGGAGGATTTTTCAAAGGCGATTGAAGATTTGTTTAAGAATTTTGACACTAGAGTTCATTTTCAGCCTAAAATAGACAAAATCAGAGCTTCTTCGACCGAAGCTCAGTTGAAATTAGTTGAAGAATATAGGATTTTGTTTTTCACCATGACTATAAACATGGTTGAGTATTGGAAAAAAGACCAGGGCGTAGAGTGAATTTTAAAAAGCCAAGCATTGATAAAACTGCCTTTATATGCTATAATCATGTTGTAATTCAATAAGTATAAACTCAAAAATATGCCAATTGATATACCTCCTGATTATTTTGATAATCCGGACCTACAAAGAAAAACTGAAGGAAAAGGTATTGAAGAATCGATATCAACGTTTCTTGGTAAATTTCACTTCAACTCTCCTTTCGCCAAAAGAAATATGGGGAAAGCTATTGCTGATGAAATACGCGAAAATGATTTTGATATCTTACAAACAGAAGAATATCTGCGACAGCTTGAACCACAATTAGTAAATATGCTTAAAGAACAGCCTGACACAAGCGATATGTTCCCTCCTTTTGAACCTATTGTGATTGGAACAAGGTTAGTTGTTAAAGGAACCCTTGGTAAGGTTTTGGATTTTAAAAAAGACAGACTTTCATTGAAAAATATTTTACAAACAACGGCGCAAAGAATTACTAGGCGTAAGGACAGATTAGATTTCGCAGCCTAAATTCTTTAAAGGCTTAAATGGAGCCACTTGTCGGATTTGAACCGACGACATGCTGTTTACAAAACAGCTGCTCTACCAGCTGAGCTAAAGTGGCTAATTTTCAAAGATGTTTCCCGAAAAGCAGCGAAATTCTATTTTAAAAGGATTGGGATGTCAATTTATTTTATTTCTAGCCCAAAAATGCTATTCTTTGGTGGCGCATAATATATCCCAATGCAAGATATAAAGTTAAAAGAAGATTTGAAGAATCATTGCACTTTTCAAGTTGGCGGAGAGGCCGATTTCTTTTATGAATTGAGTGATTTGAAAGATCTACCTCTGCTTTTGAAATTTGCAAAAATGAAGAAAATTCCATATTTCATTCTTGGCAAAGGCAGCAACATTCTCTTCGACGATAAAGGTTTTCGCGGATTAGTGATCAAAAATATTTCTGAAAATATTACGATAAAAACAACTACAGTCGAAGTGGATTCCGGAGTTTCAGTTTCAAAGCTCGTTATGGAAACTGTCAAAAAAGGGCTTAGCCCTCTAGAAAAATGGATGGGCTTACCGGGAACTGTTGGTGGCGCAATTTATGGGAATGCCGGTTGCAATGGTTTGGAAACAAAAGATATTTTAAAAAGTGTCACTCTTTTAAATCCAAAAACTGGAAAAATAAAAAAAGTTTCCGCAAAATATTTAGCTCTAAAATACCGTAGCAGTAAGCTGAAAAAATCAAATGAGATTGTGCTGAAAGCAGTCTTTCAATTAAAAAAATCCAAGCTTTCATCGACAGAGCAGAAAAAAATAATGGCTGAACTCAGTCAGAATCGCCTACAGAAACAACCACTCGGTCTTTCCTCCGGTTCCTTTTTCAAAAATCCATCCCTCAAAAATCCAGCCGGAATGTTGATCGACAAGGCCGGCCTCAAAGGCAAAAAAGTCGGCAAAGCCCAGATTTCCGAAAAACATGGCAATTTTCTACTCAACCTTGGAGGAGCAACTTCTACCGACATTCTGAAACTGGCCAAGCTTGCCAAACAGCAAGTGAAAGCCAAATTTGGCCTTGCTCTCATTTCCGAAGTCCAAATCCTCGACCCAAAAGGGAAAAGAAAGCTTGTCTAAGAATAGGCGCAGACCCTTGCAGTCTCCCCCCGAATTTGGTATAATATCCACAGTAACAAAAACAAATTTAACTAATAACTCAATTCCTATGAACAAAAAACTAATCAAACAAGTACTTGCAGTATTTGGATTGATGGTAGGCGCTCTTGCCGTGGTTTCTTTCTTACCTACAACTGCAGCTGCAGCTATGTTAGGTGCTGGAGACCTTCCAACAGCTGTTGGAGACGAAACGGGCGACGCAACTAGTCTTCGTGGTCTAGTCTTAAGAATGGTGAACTACTTCCTAACATTCTTGGGAGTTCTCGCTGTAATTATGATCATCTACGGAGGTGTAACTTACGTTACAGCTGCTGGTAAAGATGAAGCAGTTGGCAACGCAAAGAAAATTATTATGTATGCCTTAGTAGGTATCATAATCGTTCTATTGTCATTTGCTCTAGTAAACACAGTTCTTGGAGCAGGTACAGGTGTAGAAAGATAATCGAATTATAAATTAGAAGACCCTGTCGTTCGCGATAGGGTCTTTTTTTTGTTCCGTAGGCCTTAATTGAGCGTTCTACCCCGCCATTGCCTCTTCCGCTACCGGCCTTCTTTCTTCGGGTAAAGTCACAATATTCATTTTCACAATTATCTTTTCAGGAAGAATCCTTTCGATAATTTTTGCAGGAATAATCCTAGAATCATAGCGCACAAGGCCCAAAATGTCTTTTGCCGTATAAAGTTTTTTTAAGGTTAAATCATTAACGTCGATCGAAAAATCCACTACTTTTCCGATATATTCTTTGTTTTTTGTTTCGACTCTATTGTGAATAATTCTGATGTTTCTTTTCTGAACTTCAGCCACTCTCAGAATCTCATTTCCTTCGATAACTGCGTCATGTGCAGGGATGCGAATAGTGTCTCCCCAAGCCAAAATATCGATAGGCGCAATAACCAAATTTCGATTAATATCCACCACCAAAGCGACCAGTTTTCCGCTCTCCGGATCAATCACCACATCTCTCACGGTAGTGATCGGATGTTTGAAATCATCATCGACAACCGGAGTCCCAATAATGTTACTAAATAGTCGTTCCATACCCATAGTATAAAAATTCCCTTAACAATTAGCAATTTATTATATAGAATCTCAGGGCTGACAGAAAAACAGCAAAATGTCGGGGTGTAGCTCAGTTGGCTAGAGTGCGTGGTTTGGGACCATGAGGCCGGAGGTTCGAGCCCTCTCACCCCGACCAGTTATATATTTATGAGGAAAATTATATTACTTGTAATTTTTGGGCTGATTCTCTCTTTTGTATTGGTTTTTATGAATAATAAGAAGCCAGTAATTGTTCAAAAAACATTAGGGCCATCAGTGGAAGTTCCCGATATTTCTTCTGTTTTTGGAAAGGAAATAGTCGCGAAAGCTAGGCTGCAAATAGGGGTGGTAACAAAATACGACACAAGTTACTTCAACAACGCAGAAGTGCCTGAGGATAGCGGTGTTTGTGCTGATGTTGTTTGGCGCGCACTTGCAAAGATAGGCTACAATCTTCGAGAAGAATTGGATAAAGATATTCAAAATAATCCTCAAAATTATCCAAATGTTAAGCGCCGAGATTCGGCCATAGATTTTCGTAGAGTAAAAAATCTAAACATGTTTTTTGATCAATATGCCGAAAATTTGACTAAAGAAGTTGTGCCCGGAAACATAGAAAATCTTTCCACATGGCAAGCAGGAGATCTTGTCACTTTTTCTACACTTCCCGGTAGCGGTCTTACTCACATTGCAATTATTTCTGACAAAAGGCGCACGGATGGTGTTCCTTTGATGATTCATAATTATGGACACGGCACGCTCGAAGACGATTATCTTTTAAATTGGCCTACGAAAATAACAGGTCATTATCGTTTAGAGTCCATCCTCTCTTTCTTAAATATAAAAAAGTAAAAAAGTAAAATTTTCCGAAAATTTTACAAATCGCAAAACAAAGATGCCACACAGACATGGCGGTTCTTACCCAACTATTCCAAACACCACTTTCAAATATTCTCCTTCCGTGAAGGCCACGAGTTCAGGATGATCAATTCCATGGGTATAAGTTTCCAGAATTCTAAAGGTTCTTTGTGCGCTTCTGGAAGCCATAGAAAGCATATATCTAAAATCTAGCAGTTTCAAATGTGCAGAGCATGAGCAACTGACAAGAACATCTCCAGTCTTCATATTTCTCAAAGCTGATTCATTTATTTTTCTGTAACCCATTAATCCTTCTTCAATTTTTTTACGATCTTTAATGAATGCTGGCGGATCCAAAATTATTACTTGGAACTCCCCTTCTTTGATTTCTCCCAAATATTTTTTCACATCTTCTTTAATAAATTCACATTTTTTCTCATCAAAACCATTTAGCTTCACATTCTCTTTTGCCAATGCTAAAGCGCTTTCTGACACGTCCACGCTTACAACTTTTTTAGCACCACCAGCCAATGCGTACACGCTAAATCCTCCAGTGTAAGAAAAACAATTCAATACATTCTTCCCGTCAGAATATTTCATTATAGCCGCTCTCTTGTCTCTTTGATCCAAGAAAAATCCTGTTTTCTGTCCGCTTATCACATTCACCAAAAATTTAAATCCATTTTCAGAAATTGTAATCAATTCAGGGACTTTGCCATCTAGAAGCCCGCTTTTGGACTCGTTTTTATCAGAATCTCGATCTCTTACATCGGAACGTTCGTAAATTCCTTTTGGTTTCAAAACTTTTTTCAAAGCCGCTACGATCATATCTTTATAAAATTCAATTCCGGCAGTATGACATTGTACGACCAAATAATCTCCATATTTATCCACAATCAATCCTGGCAAGAAATCACTTTCGCTATTTATTAGACGATAACTATCTGTCTTTTTGCTCTCTACGTAGGTCTTTCTCAAGCTATAAGCTTTTTCTACACGATGAACAAAAAACTGTTCATTAATTTCTTCTTTCTCATCATAACTCCACACTCTTACCGCCATTTGGGAATAAGAATTGAAATATCCTTGTGCCAAAAAAGCACCACGATCATCAGTGAGATGCACTGGTGTGCCATTTGCGACACCTTCAGGGATATTTGTAATAGCTCCTGAAAATATCCAAGGATGGCGGCCAAGTACAGGGCCTATACGATCTTTTCTGATAGTTAATTTAATCATGCGCGCCAGATCTTAATGGCTTTTGAAGGAAAAAGCTAGTGGAACACAAAAAAGGCCGGAAACTTGGATTCCCAAGTTTCCGGCCCTCGTATAATTCATTTCAAAAAAACTTATTCCTCAGGAATAGGCAATGGTTCAGGTCTTTCAGGAGAAACTCCTCCACCCAAGAATACAGATGGATCAAACAATGTTGCATCCTTTGGTACTTCAACTGTTTGAGCTTTATTCATATTTCCAACCATGAAGGAAATATCCAAAACCAAAGAACCTGCTTCCTCTGGAACAATATTCAATTTGCCACTAACTTTCTTCAAAGTTGTTGTAGCAGAATCAACCCACAAATCAAATGGAGCAGTTGTAGCCTTCAAGAAACTGTCTAGGCTTGTTACATCGCCTTCAGCCATTTCTTGTCCTTGGATTTTCCCAGCCTCTACAACGAAAGTTTTCACAGCGTCTTTATCCAATGTTCCTGTGTAGTGAAAACAATTAGTTCCATCTACGCTCTCCGCGCTAACATATTTCAAATCCTTAAAGAATTTTGTATTTTTTACTAAATCCTTCATTGCCTTCACGTCTGCTGGCAATTTGGTTTCATCTTCTTCTTGTAGTTCTGCCAATTGGTCAAAAGTCCCTGCAGGAACAGCAATTTGCCACCATTTGCCCATAAACATAGCAACTGCTTCCTTTGGAATACTTGGGCCTAAATCAGGAAGTTTTGCAATATTTGCATAAAAATTATCTTTATCCAATCTTAATTCTACTCCGACAACTTCGGCTGCAGCTTTATCGATAGATAAATTTCCGTCCAATTTCATTGTGAATTTTGGAACCTTTGCATCTGTGCTATCAAACACACCGGCAACCGTTCCGTCAAAATCAACATTCTTTGGAGTTGCTTCAGGAGCGCCGATAGCGACACCTTTCATAGTCAACTCATAACTGCCTGACTTTATCTTTGAAAGATTTGTCATAGCTTCTTTCACCACTTCTTCAGCAGGTTTTACTGGAGCTTGGGTGAATAGAGAACATCCGCTTGCAAAAGCCATTACTGAGGCTAGCGCTAGCAATGTTACGATTCTTTTTAAGCTTTTCATAAGAAACGAGTTAGATGATAAATATATTAAATTTGCACGCGTAAAACACTACTCAAATTGGTTTTCAAAGTCAAACAACTACTTCTTTACTGCTTTGACAATTTGGTTAATCCATATTCCACTTTCATATACGAATTCTTCTTTTTCAACAAAGAAAAATGAGTCTTCGAGGGCTTTTGTGACACGATCTGGCATATGATAATAAGAATCGATTACTATTTTATTTTGTTCTGCTAGTTTTAATTTTGGCGCTTTTCGCTGATTGATATTTGTGACCACAAAGAATCCCCCAGGCTTAAGTACTCTATAAATTTCATCAAATGCTTTTTGTAATGTTTTCAAATGTACGATCAAAAAACTCGCTACCACCACGTCAAATTCTTCATCTTTGAATGGCAGTTTTTCCGCATCACCTTGAGCAAATTCCACTTTAGGGAATTTTTTTCTGGCCACCAAAATCATTTCCGAAGACAAATCTACGCCACTTATTATTGCTTCTTTTTCGGTCAAAGCCCTAACGATTCTTCCAGTGCCACATCCTACATCCAGCACTTTTTTTCCTTTGATTTTTCCTATTACGCCCATCAGTTTCCCCTGCTCAAAACTGTCCAAATATTCCAAGGTCTTGTCGTAAAACTTGGCATATTTATCATATCCTTCTTTGGAGTCATGCACGATCGATGGTTTGCGATTTTTGTAAGTCATAGTGGTTTGATTGTAACATACCCGACTAATTGTTAAACTAGATTCGTAATTTAACAAATATTCATATGGGTTCAGGAAAACTATACAGCATGCACGAAACAGATGAGACTCGCCGCAGTGGCGCTGAAGAAGCTTTTGAAGAAATTTTACGAAAGGTAAAATCAGCTGGTGGTGAAATAACCAAAGACGAAACAATCCCTCTATACATCGATATTGGGCCGAATGAAGCCGAAGTTGGCCAAGAAAGAATCGTAGAATTTTCTCTAGGTCGCATCGATTTTCAAATGATTCGCAAAATTGAAACTCAAAGAATTTCAGGTGCTGGTCGTCAGAAAAGCTTGGAACCAATGACTCCATCTCGCGTCTCCACAGTCTTGAGAAAAAAAGATTCAAGCTCGGACGATTGGCAAATCGTGGATTTAGAAGGCTTATTCTAAACGGTTCGAGTAATTCGATTTCTGATTCCTTCCAAAACTTTTGCGTAAAAATTTTCAGGAATTGATCCTTCTCCATGTTTTACCAAGACTCCTTTTTCAGGAAATTCAATTCCTTCGCTCTTTGCGAAACATGGCTGAATGATGGTCATTTTACCACTTTCGATCAGCTGTTTTCTTAATTTATATCCCAAGCTATTTATCCATATTTCTTTCAAGGAGCCCTTTCGAATATCTTCATGGTAAATGAAATCTTTTCCTTCGTTTCCAGGACATATTTGAGCCCTTCCATCTTTTCTAACAAACATTCCAGTCGTTACTTGATTGCATGCAAATCCGGGATAGGGAGCAACACCCTCTTCTTCGATTTGTGCTACAGAAAGGATATTTTCTTTTATTAACCATGAATAAATATCAACATACAATTCAACCAACAGTTGTTCTTTAAAATAAGAATCTTTGATTTCGATCATTTCAGAGCCTCTGCCACTAATCATTGTTGGAGCCACAACTACTGGGATATTGCGCATGGTTGCCCACTTGTAAATTTCTAAAACTTCATCGATGTTGTCTTGCAAGACTGGGGTACAAATGGCTGCCAGCCTTTGATTTTTTGGGTCTTCGTTAAATCCAGCTCGTGCCAAATTTTCAAAAGCACGATTTCTTTTGTCGAATAAGTCGGGAACTTTTTTGGAATAAATTCGGCTCATCTCGGTTTTTCTATCGGCAGAAGTGAAGCTCATCAATACTGCAACATTTGGGTATCCGTATAGTTTTTTGCAGAATTCGGCGGCGGTTATTCCGAATATCTTTTGAGCCTGTTCGTCGCTTCCCAAAGCCAATCCTTTTGTGAAGATGCAAATTTTAATATCGTTTTTTTGTAAGAAATCTAGAATTTCGAACAGTCTAGGATTGTGTAGCAGTTCGCCAGGCCCTAAAAATTTAACTGTTTTTAATCCAAGATTTTTAGCCTCCAATAACGTTTCAAAAACTTCTTCGGTGGTCATCAAGGGATTGTCTGTGTGCGTTTTGCATTCGAAGCAATGCGCACATCCAATGTCGCATTTGTAGAATTTTTCCGCTCTCTCTGTTAATGATCCTTCGGTTCCGTTATTCACCTCTTCTAGGTAATCGTCAGGGTTGATGCTGATGTCGAGTGTTAATAATTTGTAAGTGCCATCTTCAGTCGTTTCCATTATTTCGTCTTTAGAAAAAGACCAAAAAGACACCCATTGGCGATATCCTTCAGGATAGTCGCTTTGGAACTTTTCTTTAATTTTTGGAAACTCTAATGTCTTAGTCATAAATTTGCGCGTAATATGTTAAGACGCAATATTATATTAAAAAGTCAACTATGTCGAGAGTGTATAGACAATGGTGAGAATCTATTGAAAATATGATTGAGAGGGACTATATTAAGGCTGTCGAAAACATTTCCACAACACTTAATGGTTTTAGAGAAGCTGAAAAAAATAGGGTTTTCTGAGAAAGAAGCGTTGGTTTACATCCAACTGATCAGGCTTGGGGCCCAGCCTGCTTCGGTTATCGCCGAGAAGGCGGAAATAAATCGTACGACTACGTACGACATTATTGAAAGTTTGACCAAAAAAGGGCTCATTAGTTCCATTAAAAAAGATGGTGTTACGTTTTTCAAAGCTCTAGACCCAAAAGAGCTTTTGAATTATTTGGAAAGAGAAAAAGTAGAGCACGTCAAAAAAATCGATAAAGAAAAAAAGGAAATGGAAGAACTTTTGCCGGCGCTGGTTTCTCTAGAAAATCCGGAAAGCACTAAGCCAAAAGTTAGCTTCTATGAGGGCGAAAAAGGCATGAGACAGGCTTACGAAGATACCTTGTCTTCAACCGAAACAATTCTCGCCTACGCAAACGTAGAAGAAATGCACAAGGCTCTTCCAAACTTTTTTCCGGAATATTATCAACGTAGAGCTGTTGAAAAAAATATTCACATCAAATGCATCGCTCCCGACAACGCCATTTCAAAAGAACGCCATGCTCATGATAAACAAGAAAAACGTGAAATGGTTTTGATTCCAAATAAAGAATACGATTTTTCCCCCGAAATAAACATTTATGATGACAAGGTTCTTTTGGCTTCTTGGCGCGAAAAAATGGCGATTATAATCAAGTCAAAAGAGATCGCCGATTTCCATAAGGCTATGCACAAACTTTGTTGGAAAGAAGCAAAAGCTCTCTCCAAAACTTCCAAAAAATAATTCTATTCTAGAATTTTCTTCGCCCACTTCTCCATCTCCGCTTCTTCTTTGTCATTCCCATGATCATATCCAAACAGATGCAAAACTCCATGCGTAAACAAAATACCTAATTCTTTTTGCAGGCTATGTTTATGTTCTTCTGCTTGTCTTTTTGCAGTATCGATGGAAATAAAGATATCCCCCATTTGCAACAAATCACTCTTTGTAAAAGCCATGTTTTTGCCTTCTGTATAAGCAAAAGATAGGACGTCGGTTGGCTTATCTTTTTTGCGATATTGCTTGTTTAGTTCGTGAATTTTTTTATCGCTAATTAATGTCAGCCCTATTTCCCCTTTTTTAACTTTCAAAACTTTTTCGGATTTGCCAACAATTTTCTCAAATATTTTTTTTGAGATGACAACATCTGTTTCATTTGAAAACAAAAATTTAATCATTCCACATTTTATCAAAAGTATTCCATTCTTTGTCACTGATTTCCCAGTACGGATATATTGCTACTCCCGCAAAACTTTTCTCGTTGCTCCTGCTGTTGTTAAGGCCAGAAATGATCCCAGTTAAGCCATTTTCTACGTTTTCGACTAAAGGATCAAATCCTTCTTTTGCTTCTTCATAGGCTGGTATTGCGATAAAAACTTCTTTCTTTCCAAGCAAAGATGTCACTCGAATTGTCTCTTCTTTTACCAGCCAAATATATTTCCATGCTTTATCAAAACCCGTGTCATAAACCATCACAACGATTTGATCGGCATACTTAGCAACATTTTTGTAATTTACTTCCGTATTATAATTTTCGAATTTGTGAATAGCCTGCGTGAGCCAAATAAAAGATCCTGGCAAAAATTCCGCTAACGCTACGGAAATTTTCTTATCACTTGGCAATAATTCTCGAGCTTCTTTTAATGTTTGAATAAAATTTTCATCACCATCCCACACTGGCTCTATATCAAAATGAACGCCATCAAATCCCACCAAACGTGCCATTATAAAGGCTTGTTTGGCGATATTATGTCGCACATCTGCGCTTGCTAAATCGATCTTGCTACGAATCTGTCCAAGCCAAGCCTGATACTGGATTTTACTATCAAATTGCTTCGCTTTCTCAATGAAATTGATCGAATATTTATATGTTTCAGGGTCAATACTGCCGTCCTCCAACAATGGCCCTGCGTGGACAAAAACAGTCCCTATCTTATGTTTTTCCAAGTTACTTACTAATGTTTGAATTTCGGCATCGCTCTTTTCCTCCCCCACCCATTCATGTCCAATCCACACGGCATTATTATTTTTGTTGAAGAATTTTCCGCTCTGATCAGAAGAGAATCCAATAAAAAGTGCCCACATCAAAACAAAAACGATAAAGATTATTCCCAAAATTGTAAT
Source organism: uncultured Candidatus Peregrinibacteria bacterium (assembly GCA_903847465.1). Taxonomy (GTDB): domain Bacteria; phylum Patescibacteriota; class Gracilibacteria; order UBA1369; family LOWO2-01-FULL-3; genus CAINDQ01. The sequence goes on along the minus strand of CAINDQ010000100.1, from coordinate 2,964 downwards.
CCCCCACAACTTATGCCTTTTTGCCATGAGTTACTTTTTAGATGCTAATAATTGTTTCAAAGCCTCGTACACTATAATCCCATAACACGTCGCAACATTCAAAGAATTTGCTCTTCCCAGCATTGGCACCTCTATCGCCGCATCTACTAGCTCCATTACTTCATCTGCAACGCCTAGGACTTCATGCCCAAGCACAAAGCAAACTGGGAATTTATATTTCATTTTGAAATAAGGCTTACTTCCATGAGCGATCTCCACTGCAACAATTTTTACCCCTTTCTTCTTTAGTTCCTTGATCACTTCTACCGCACTTTCCCTGTATTCAAAAGGAACGGTTTCTTCTGCCCCCAGAGCGGTCTTGGAAATCTCTTTCCTAGGCGGATACGCCGTGATTCCACAAAGATATAGCTTTTTCAGCAAAACCGCGTCAGAAGTCCTGAAAATGGCTCCTACGTTGTACAAGCTTCTAACGTTATCCAGTAATGCATAAATAGGACTTCGTTTCTTTTTCTTTACATCTTTTATGGAAGGTTTCACTTCTAGAATTTCCGTATATTGTAATTTTTTCATCTCTATGGCTTAGATTGGGATTTTAAATACGCCATTGTATTATTTAGCATGGAAGCCAATTCTCCAACAGTAATTTTATCATCAGGCCTAAAGTACCTCATTTGTTTAATAATCCCATTCTCCAAGGCAAAATTTGTATATCTTGGATATTCCCACATATTATTTATACTTGGATCAATGTCTTCAAAAGCTGAAGGCTGACTTAACAATTCTTCAACAGATCCCAGTTTTCTCACAAGCTCAAAACGATATAGTGGTTTTACCAAATCAGCAGCTCCCAAAATAATCTTTAAAGTCTGAATTCTAGACATCGCCTTGTCTGGATAAAAAGGACTGTTTTTTACACTGCTATTCCCATTTACAAGGCCAAGCATTGTTCCTATTACGACATCCTCGTAGTATTTACTGTTTGGTTGAACGTCTGGATAAAGAATCGGTTTTGGCTCAAGGGTAAGGTCATTGTACAAAGACATTGCCACGAAATTGAATAAGCAAAAATCTTTATGAGCATAACAATCGTCTATCAAATCGGCCTTTTTATTTTTAAGATCCAATTTTTCAATTACTTGATGAATCAACTCCCCTCTCTTTACAAAATGGTCATCTGGAGAAAGGACAATTTTCATTCTTCCATATGGCTGAGCAGACCCATACAAAACAAAAACTTTACCATTATTGTCGGATTTCTCTGTGTCAGAATATCGCGATCCTACAGCCAAATCTTTGTATCCGTCACGATTAAAGTCCAAAACGGACACACTATATCCGAACCAGTCATCGACATTTTCTCCATGAATTGTTGATGGCACAGATTCATAATCAGCACTATATACCAATTTTTTGCTCGTATCTCCGTTATAGATAACATAAACATCTCCAGGACTATTGCTGGTAGGATTTCCTACTCCTGGGGCCCCAACGATGATTTCAGCTTTTTTATCGCTATTTATGTCGCTCAGTATAACGCTGGCCCCTATCAAAGCCTCTTCTCTTGGATTTTCAATAATAATATCAGGAGGATTGGTGTCTGTTGAAAAAACGGATCCTTCTTGGCCCAACTCTTTTTTTCCATAAAAGACGGATACCTTGGCAGCATCACGATTGCCATTATAAGGAAAGGAAGATATAGCAATGTCGTCTTTCTTGTCCCCGTTCACATCTCCCACGCTTAGAGAAAAACCAAACCATTCTTTTTCATTGATTCCTTTTATAACGGAAGTTGGTTCTTTTCTTTTTGATTGGGAATTTGTTCTGCCTTTATAAAAATAAACTTTTCCAACCTGACTCATTCCTTCGTTGTTGGCAGTATATGCTCCGATCACTATATCGTTCGCGGTCTCTCCTAAAATACGTCCGCCACCTATAGAAGACCCAAATCTTTCGTTTTCAGATTGTCCATAAAAAACCACTCTAGCGTCACGACTAGTGTAGACAGCGGTAGACGCAATGTTGTCACCTCCGAAATATGCGTACACTAAGCCACTTTCTTTGATGTCTTCCGAGGAGGAAAAAGGCGATCCTATTAAAAGATCGTCTACATTGTCACTATTTATGTCAATAGTAGACAGGCTTAATCCAAAGCCCTTGTCAGAGCCAATTCCTTTGATTTCCATGTCTGGTTTTTCCGAGAAAAAATCATAGGATTGTCTACTCCATGTCGATTGTCCAAAAACCACATAAACCTTGCCAGGTCTTCCAGCCTCATCAAAAGCGTTGTAAGCACCAATAGCAATATCGTCAATCTTGTCATCGTTGAAATCCCCTACCGTTATAGCATTTCCAAGTTGGTCGCCAGAATGAGCTCCATAGAAAACAATGTCCGGATTTGATTTTGCTAAGTCGTACGTTCCTATGTCAAAATTTTTCTTTCCAAAAATGATAGTAACTTTTCCATTCCACTCACTTCCTCCAGTAGAAGAAAAAGGACTTCCGATAGCAACGTCCTGGATTCTGTCGTGATTAAAATCTCCAGAAACAACAACCGAACCAAATTGTTCTCCAGAAGTCTCTCCAATAAACTCGGTTTTAGAGGTGTTTGCGGTAACAAACGACTCATATACCGAAATTGCGGCGAACGTCGTTTGAGGCGCTAAAAAAAGGCCTAGGACGAAGATCCATATAATTGGTAGTTTCCAGTGTTTTGGACTTAAAAATACCATTTTTTTTTAGAATGAGAGCGTAAATTATTATGATTGGACTCAAAGATAAAGTAAAGCTGATCTGGACATGAAAAGACAATTGAAGTAGAATCGGGCCAAATATGTCTACTGTGTGTCAATACCTTGTCCATAGACATAAAATAGACAACAAATCGACAATGGAAACAGGGGAAAATATCTACAATATAGATCGAAAAGCCGCTAGTAAACTGCTTAAAGTCTCAATGAGGACTAT
>CAINDQ010000099.1 GCA_903847465.1 uncultured Candidatus Peregrinibacteria bacterium | reverse complement strand
TTAGAGCCTCAAACGTTGCGCTTGCGCAAGAAGTTGCAGAAATAGAAACAAGAATAAAACTAGTCGAAGAAAAAACAATCAACATTGCCGAAGATCTTCCACTAGGCAGTGAAATTCTCATTGCCGATGCGGCAAATAGAGATCTTATCAAAAGAACTTTAGGTGTAAAAAAATATAAATCTTTTGAAGTTTCAAATAACGGAACCGTTAAAGTTACAACTCCTGCACGCCTAGAATCTCTATACGAAGAAATGGCTAAAGCATGGAGAAAACAACCGGCAAAAGCCAAAACTATCGATCCATTCACAAAAGAAGATTTTATTACAGCAAACGGTGGTAATGCAGAAGACAAAGAACCCATCAAAGCAAATACAATTTTGGTGCTACCATTTGTTAGAACTTCAGATGTCGAAGTTGCAGAACAAAATGAACCAGAAGTAGCTCTAAGACTTCGATCAGAAATAATGAAATACGAACCACTCATCCTAAAGAAAAGCGAATTGGATGCAATAATTAAAGAAGCCCAAGTAGAAGACGCTAAAACGCAAAGAGAAATTCTAAGCCTAGTTGGAGAAACGTTATTCGTCGACGGAGATGGAAAAATTTATGACAAAGTGACTCAATTCCAATTCTCAGAAGAACTAAAAACCATCCTAGATAAATCTCCAACATTCCAGAAAAAACTCACAGAAGCAAAAGACAAAGCGGCAAAAAGATCCGAGGAACTAGGGTATTCCCCTATGATGACCTTACCTACAAATGACCCCAAAGTGCCAGTAGAATTAAAAGGCAAAGTCATTTATTCAGACACTAAAGGCAACCTGTACACAAGAGAAAGCAGCAGTCTTTCACTTGCAGACGCAGCCAAAATTAAACCTGTTTTAGGAAAAGTCCAGCTTGATATAGCAAAAGAATCAGCCAAAGAAAAACAGAGAGCAAAAATCAAAGAGCATTATTCAGAAATACTAAAAAAACTATTAGAAATAACAACAAAAGATCCGCTATACAAACTCACCTCCGGAAAAGATCTAAGAATTAACGAAATAATGAACGAGGATGAAACTTCATACTACTACACAATCGAACTTGGCCAAGATCCAAATGTAAAACAAGCAGTGATCCAGTTTGGGAAAGAATTCCCAATAAACAATTTAGCTTTTGCAATGTATTTGAAAGATGACACAAATCTTAAATACACAAAATGGCAAGAAGGAAGCCAAAATTTGGAAAAAAGTTTAAAAAATCTTTTAGACAAAGTAGAAAATAATAACACCCTGGAAGAACCTGCAAAAACAGAGATCTTAAAAACACTGACGGCAAAGGGAGTTGAAATAAAACCAACAGATAAACTAACAATTCAACAACTTAGAATTCTAGAGAAAGCCGCTACTACAACAAAAGGCGCCTTTGATAAAGCCGACAACGGTATGGACGTTGCGAAAGCCTTGATGTCTTTAAACAAAGACTTACAAACAGTCTTTGCAACTCAAAACGTAAATATCGTTCTCAAACCATACGCCACGGTACAAACGACAATCGTATGGAGTAACGCCGCACAATTCGGGGAAATAACTCCTTTGATTGCCTTGATCAAAGAAATCAAAAAACAAAAACTTTCTCCGGATGAATTCAAAAAATATGACGCACTTACAGATACTCAAACGTCTAGATATCTACGCTCAGATTCAAAAGAAAAAGCACGTGGAACACGCAAAGAAAAAATCGACAACCTATGGGAGAAAATTTACAAAATGAACAAAGACGTTGGGAAAATGGACGAAGAAGACATCCGTCTATATTGGGAACAATTAGATGGCCACAAGCGAGTGGAAAACCTGATGACCAAATCCCCTTTCAACTGTGAGTCATTCAATATTCGCAAAATTGCAGCAGCGATAATTTCAAAAGATAACAACGATCGACTCTATCTGGATGACCTAATCCCAAACATAAACATCAACACAAAATCAGTTCTCCAACCAGATTCATCTGAAATTTTGAAGAAATATGACTCAGACATTTTTGATTCTATTCACGACAAAAGTGGAGTTCGCAAGAACACTAACGCCAACTATAAACAGTTAGATAGCATTGTGAAGAATCCAACCATGTTAAAACAAGTTTTCTTTAACCTAAGGGATCTAGAGGCAAAACTAACGAAAGAAGGTAACACGGACGCCGCAAAAGTTGGCAAACTATACACTGATTTATTCGATAAAGTAGTTAATCCATGTCTGGAAGTTGCCGAAGCAATGTGTGATATGGAAATTCAGCAAGGAGGCCTAGATAAAAGCGAAATATATTCCTCAATCGACGTTTATAAAAAAGGGCCTGAAGGAAGCGACAATGCCGCAATCACGGACAAAACCTATAAATTCTTTGATTACAGGGAAAAAGACCAACCGGATGCTTGGCAAAGAATGTTTGCTTTCTTTAGAAGAGATACTCAGATGTCCATGGCTCAACTAGATGGCAAAGCTCTCGATATTGACGAAGGTCTGCTTCGCAGATTTTATGATCCTCAGTCGGCATTGGCCATTATGTTCAACGACCCTGCATTTTATAGCTTAGATAAAGATGGCCAAATGATATTGAATGAAAAAGCAATCGCTGGCGAAATTCAAAACCTGATTGTAAAAGGTTTACAAATCCTAATCGTTGCCAAAGTTATTGACGAAAAAACAAATCCAAAAGCAGCAGCGAAAACTCAAACTTTGATCAATGAAATCTCTGCCCTAAATTCACCAGACTTGGACAAACTTCTAGAGATGGCCAAGAAAAATCCCGAAATTATGTTTGCCTTCCAAGTAGGCTTCATTAAAGGACAAGCGGAAAAATCAGAGAAACAAAAAGAAAGCATTGATGATATTATAAAGAATTCTCCTCCTCAAATCAGAATAATTCTGGAACAATTAAAAACCAGCGGTAAACTTACCGAACAGGAATTAATTGAAACACAACACACCTTGGTTGGCGCAGGTTTCGTCGGAATGGACGCACAAGGACGTGGTGGCGCAGGAGGTATTGGAGCATCCTTAAAAGTCAACGACACTCTAACAATTGGGTTTGCTGTTGGAGCCAGCTCTGGAAGTCCAATTATTGTAAATGCCGGAGTTAGTTTTACCATAAGTCTATTACTAAATGACCATCACGAAGTTGATTTAACAATAGCCGCTTCCATTGTAGGTGGTGCAATTCGCCTTGGTTATACAAATAAAGATGGTTTAGCCGAAGGAGTTGATACGCGCCTCGGAATAGGAGCTGCCGCAATGTATACGCCTCCATTCGTGCTTCCACTAATAGATATCAGTTTCGATTGGACCAGACGTGTGGATGTAATAAAAAGAGAAAAATTGGAAGCAGAAAAGAAAGGATCAAGCATTTCCGAATTATGGGAAAAATGGGAAGGAATGTCGTACGGAGAAAAATCAGCCTTATTGAAAAAAGAATTAAATGGATCTCGCGAAATTCTACCTGCGGAAGTTATGACCAGATTTGCCTTATTGGAAGAACAATATCCGGCAATTTTGGGTGCAATGCCAACTGCAGATAAAACACTCCTATATATAAATGCAATTGATAGCTACATCTCTGGTAAGAAAGAAGGCGTCAACAGAGATCTAAAACCTATGTATATAGGTGGCATAGGGCTAGGTTTTGCTTATCTTGCCTCAACAGATCAAAAAACATCTGGAGGTGCGGGAGTATTTGGTTTGAAAATTTATATTCCTGGATCAGCCTTTGAAGCTTTCGTACCTCACCCAAGAGAAAAAGAAAGATTTCAAAAACTACTTTCCAATGGCGAAATCGACGCAGAAGTAAAAAGTTGGTTGAATACGAGCAAAGATCAAAAAATTGTTTTCAAAGAAAAAGGTTCAGACGTTTTTTACAAACCGGGAAGCAACCTTGGCTTAGGAACTAAAACCAGTGAATCTGCAGCAACATTCTCAAATTCAGGCAAAGGATTGGATACAGATATAAACGCTTACAATCAAGCTTTGGCAACGGCTGAAATCAGACTAAAATACGATCCAGCAACAAATAGAACAGAACTTTTCGTTGCTAGAGCCGACGACAGAAATATCGAAATTCATATCGATCCTTTGTTGAAAGATCTTGGATTAATAGTTGATAAAGGCCACCTTTATCTCAAGGGAAACATGGACAACATGATTATTTCTCGCCAGAAATTCACGTTCCCATTCCCTTTTGACAGAACAGATCGCGTAAGCGGCAAAGATGCCAGACAAACAAATTTATTAGACGTCATCACCATTCGCACTAACGATTCTATGTTGGGACAACGTGACCTTGATACCATTCAAGAACTTGAACCAGCATTCATCGAGAAACGCCAAGGAGGAAAATTTGCTTCACAACCAGGCTCAAATCCAAATGCCGGAGGAAGTTTGATGGACATCGACAGTGTACACGCCGAATACAACGCTGCAAAAGATAAGAGGGATAGTTCTGCAGTACTTAAATGGGCTACTCAATTAATATTAATTGAAAAACAAGAAAAAGCTTTAGAGGCACAAACTCCAGATCATATGAACCACTCGATTGACGCAGCTTCAAGAGCTCGCATGGACGCAAATGCAGTGGATGCCCAAAAGGCGATCGAAGTTCCTGTTCAAGCAGTAAGTCCAGAAGGTCTTTCCAAGGCAGCAAGAGACTTCTTCTACAAAGAAGTTTTCAATAAAAAAGCTAACCCAGAATTTTACAAATCTTTTGCTCAATTAACAGACATGAATGACGACATAACGGTCGCCGAGAAATTAACCGCAGAATGGAAAAAACAAGTTACAGAACACAAACCGGAAGGCATTTCTGCAGAACTAAAAGACGTACAACTTCAGCAACTAATGAGCTTGATCAACGCCAAATGGTGGACCATGCTCTACCCTCATAAATGGGGCAATGACGAATACGAAAAAGAAGATTTATCTAAACAAAGATACAATAAATTAGACAATGGAATTGCTGATCAACTTGTACTTAAACCAGGCTGTTTCATTACCACAGAATTCAAAGTGAAAGGAAAAGGCCTCGAACATTTGACAGCCAAAATCACAAATACAAGAAGCGTAATCATCGTCGACTCAAAAAACCATGTAGCGTTCCAAGCAGATAATTACAACTCAGCAGGCGAAAATTCTTGGCAAACAATTCCTGCCACAAATACAGCGAATATTGAAGGTCTTCCTAAACACCAAGAAGTCTTAAAACAATGCAGTGATGTAATAAAAGAACAAGACGCAGACAACAAAGCTATCAACGCCAAAATGTCTGTCGACCTTGAAAGACGAATCAAGTTTACAGAAGAAAAGCTGGGCACAGAATTCGATAAGACCAAAGCCACAATCAAAGCCGCTTATGGAATAGAATTGAGTAATAGTCCAAAAGATCTAGCGGCTAAATTCATAAAAGATGTTTACACAACCCTTCGTGCAAAATTAAAAGAACTCCCTCCTGTTGATTTCAGAAGCTTAACCTATGATGCGCTTCCATTAGGCTCGACATTGATGTCTGCTTCACGTGAAACAAAATTCAACAAAGCCGGACAACAAGTTGCCGCAAGCACTCCTTCACTTTCCAGAATTATCGGTTATCAGAATATGGACGCAGAAGAAGGCGTTGTTCATGGTTATGGATTCTTAAAAAATACCGAAGTAGACTATTCGAAAGCGCTCTCATACACCGCAGATCAATTAAAAGATCCTGAGAAGAAAAAAGAGAGAGAACTTGCGATGGTCCTATTGGAAATCGCCAGCCCTGGAGGTCTCCAAAGAAAGATCACAGAAGCTAATGATGTTTTGAAGGGCAAGGATGAAACAGAAAAAGCCAAAGAATGGAAAGATTTCTTCTCTTCTCCATTTGTGTTGAAAGGCTATAACATCAAAGCAAGACAGCTAATGTTTGGTGAAGAAAATTACAAAAAAATTACCGGAATAGTCAAAGCTATCAATAAACAACCATATTCTCCAAAGGATGTCGTTGTCGCAATTGAAAATAGCAAAGACGCTCTTTTGGAATTTACCAAATTCACAGAAGACCTTAGAAAAGCCGAAACCAGACAGGCTCCATTCGAAAATGGTATTTACAGCCATACCAACAAAGAAACCGGAATTATGGTTGAAGTGAAAATGTCTTCAGTAGTAAAAGGAGGTGCTTTCACAAAATGTACCAACCCAAGTTTCGCCGTAAAAGACGGAATCGAAGTTAGAGTTTATTCTCCATTACAAGTTAAGGCCGCTGCCAATACAACTCACCTAGTAGTCGACGTCGAATTAACAAAAATATTCGCGTACATCGACCTAATTGGTGCAGTAACCTATGGCGGAAACCAGAAAACTGAGAATAAAGACGGCAAAAACCAAAAAGACGGACAAGATCCAAATGGGAAAAAAGTTAATGTCGCGAGAGTAGATGGCGGAAAAATGGACGAACAAAGTGGCGAAACCGGAACAAATGGGATAACTAGACCTGAATTTCTTCGCGCTACTGAAACACGCCTAGAGACAGCAAAATTACCCGATAACGCAACCGTAGCTAAAGATAATATAACTTTGGGAAGTGCCAAATATAATTGGGGAGAAACTACAACTGGAAACCCAGATGACCTTGGAGATCTATAAAATTAATTTATCAAAATAAAATAAAAATAAAACAATATGTCTAAAATTAACATCTCTAAATCAATTTTGTTGGCAACACTTGCCACAATAATGTTGTTGGTTACTTCAGGAAGTAACAGTACTAACATTGTTGCAGCCGACTTTCCAAACGACTCCAATTACTCCCCTCTAAGGCCAGGGGAAACATCCATCGAAGGTGGACTTGGATTAACCTATCCAAGTTTCAATAACTTCACAAACAACAACAATATGGGCATGCCACCGTACGTGGCTGGAACCGACGGAGGTGCTAATGAAAGACAATTTTTGGTTGGAAAATACTGCACGGATGCCAATTGCGCAGGAACTTATTTCAATACAACAACACATTATTTTCAACCTGGAGACAAAATAAGATTTAAAACATATTTTCATAACAACGGAGAAGATGCTTACGATGGAGGAACAGTTGGCAGTCCCGATGCCCAAAACTTCCAAGTTGGTATTGAATTAAACAACATCCAAGATCCAACTTATGACAACATGCTACGTCCTAGGTCATTTCTATATGCAGACAACAACGAGTACAGAACCGATAAAAACAACGCCACAACGGTAATAAAAAGTAACGGATCCGTAGTCCGCAAAGCCACCGACGACATGCAAGTCATAACAGATGAGCTAGGTTTAATGTTAAAGCCATCTCAAAATTACGCAGCCCTTTATCTTCCAAGTATTAGTTATCAACAAGCTATTACTGGACCTACAAACATTACCTTCACCACTGCTACGCCTCAACAAACCGTAACAGTCACTCCTTACTTTGAAAGCAACAGAATGTATCTCCAATTCAACCGTTACCCTGGTTGTTTCAGATACAATGGTTTTGCTTATTTTGACGCAGTAGTCGTAAGAAATTCTTGCGAATCTTTGACCGCAAACAAAACAGACACAGGCGTAATAAAAGACGGAAAGAATTTATACAAATTATCAAAAACAAGCTTAACTTTTGCCGAAACAGGAACAACTATCCCTTCAAATATCAGATATAAATGGACAACCACTGATTCAACCGGCAAATTCTACACCTCAACCACAGCCACAACTTTCTCCACAAATTCAATCACGACATCTACTTCTGAAATCTATTATGCAGGTTATGGAAAAGTGACTTTAATCCTAGCTCAATTGGGAAATGCAGGCCAAGAACTTTCTCCAACTCCAGCATATTTGGAACCAAATATTTGCCAAGCAAATTTTGATTTCCCTGTTCCAGCCAACGTTTGTACAGCCCTAACCGCTACTCATAGTTTCACGGACGACGTTCTGACAACTGTCGGCGGCCAACTCGCAACTGTTCATAAAATAAATTATACAGGCCTAACATTTTCATCAGGAACAATTCCTGCAGGCACAAAAATAAAATTTGAATCCACTGATTTGACCGGAAAATTCTATACAAAACCAAGCACAACTTACACTCAAGTTGGCACAAACAACACTTACACAACCGCAGATGCAATGGCTCCAAAAGCCATTTATTATGTTGGAAGCGGAACAGTTTCCGTCCATCCTGTAAAAAGTAATGGTACAGAAGATCCAAATTTGAACACAACAGAATGCAAGAAGAGTTTGGTCATTTCTCCAGACTACACCTACTGTACAGCGCTACAATCTACGCCTGTTCAATCGGCTTATACAGATGTGAATGGAACAACCGTTTATCTTCACGCTCTAAAAAAAGCTGACAATTTCCCAACTTATTCTTATGGCGATTTACCTTTCACAAAAGGCCTAAAATGGACCACTAACAACGCCAACGGAAAATTCTACAAACAACCATCCTCAAACACCTACATTCTCCAAGGCAATTCTACTGCTTCCCGACTCACGGACACCATTTATTACTCAGGAAATGCCGGAGACATCGTCACTATGAAATTGATAAAGATTGATACATTAGCAAAAGAGGTCACGCCTACCGCGCTCGAACTTACTCAACTCAATCAGGCGGTTTGTACCTCAACATTTACAATGCCTGCGGAACCATCTGGAGTTTGTTCAGCTCTCGACGTTACATTTACTACCTCAGATGATATTTTGACAACGATTAGCGGAAAATTAGTCACTGTCAGAACATTAAAATACAACTCTCTAGCCTTCTCATCTGGCACACACAAACAAGAATCAGAACTAGGTTTGAAATGGACTTCCACAGATAGAGCTGGCCGATTCTACACAAAATCAAGCACAGGCGCATACATCCAAGCCGGCACCACAAATTCATATGTCTCCGCTCCTCCAGCAACAATATATTATGCTGGATACGGAAACGTTTCTGTTCACCCAGTTCTTGCAAATGGGACAGATGACCCAACTCTAAACACAACTAATTGTAATAAAACATTCCCATTTTCTACGGAAATCACTTATTGTACAGGGCTAAAAAATGCTCCAGTACAATCCGCTTACACTATAGTAAATGGAACAAATGTTTACCTACATACCCTAAAAAAAGCTGACGATTTTCCAACATATTTAGCCGGGAATCCAGCCTTTACAGCCGGTCTCAGATGGACAACAACCAATCCAAGCGGGAAATTTTACAAACTTACCTCATCTGGTGCATATACTTTCCATGGAGATTACATGACCTCCACTCTTACCGAAACTATGTATTATGTGGGAAAAGGCGGCGATGTCATCACCACAACTTTGATTAAAATTGATGCCTCTGGCTTCGAATTAGTCCCAACCGCTCAGGAACTTCTTCAACTAAATCAACTCGTTTGTACCGACACAATCACTATTCCAAATGAGCCACCAGCACCTGCTTGTGACCATATTATCGTTACTGCAAACGACACAACAACTCCTCCAGGAAACATTTTCAAGAACAGCTGGACTGGTCTAAAAGCAACTGCTGTAGACACAAATGGCGATGCCTTTGGTCAAAGTTTCAAATTTTCCACATATCCAAATTTCGGAATGTTGTACGAAACCAAACCTGCTGATCTAAATAATCCAGGCACTGGATATGAGAATTTAGATACAGTCGCTCCAAATACAAACGTATTCCTTCATGCTTTAAATCCAAGAATAGATGCCGTTACTATCAGCACAAATGGCACCACGGTTCCAGCTTGTAGCATGAAATTAAATATCGGTGAAATTGCCCCTTCACCAATTTGTCTGGCAAATACAGTCGTAATAGTAAACGATGATGGAACAGAAACTCCACTTCCAACCGGAAGTAATTTACTTCCCGGAACATACAAAATAAAAAGTACAAACACGTATGATCGTACTTTGTCCGGAGCCCCATCAATTTCCACTTTCACTACAACTCAAGGTGGTTTCTATGCAACAAATCCAGCTGAAATTAAAAATCAACTATCTACACTTGATGGTACTCCTGTTTTCCTAGAAATCCCCGCTTCAGTGACCTCCGAAATAGGCGCAATTAAAGTCGAAGCCGCCAACTTCGATGCGGCCAAAATATGTGTTTCCACATTCAACATAATCGTTCCTTCTTCACCTGTTTGTACAAGCTTAGAAACTACAATAACAGAAGCAGATGGCACTTTAGTCACAGGCTTATTATCTCAAAATAAAATATACACAGTAGTTAGCAAATCCAATTACACTAATGCCCCATCAAATCCTGAAGTTACCTACACAACTACCAAAGGTATTTTTGTTCCAAACAGCGTATATCTAATTTCTTTGATTGCCGTAGGTGGAGTAACTAGTGAAGAATTTGCGACTTTATACCCATACTTTGATCCGACAGAACCAGCTACAGTTGCAGACAACACAACTGTTTATTTTCTCGCGTTCAAAGATCAAGAAGGCCCAAATGCCTTTACAGTACAAGCAAAAGGATTTGAATCTGTATGTTCAAAAACTTTCGATCTTGCCCTGATTCCAATTCCTGCCGTTTGTCAGGGAAATACCGTGACGCTGATTGATTCTCTCACTGGCATAGAATTAACTTTAGCTCCAAATTTTGAATTCAAACCAGGCGTTTACGAATTAAAAAGCACTAATACTTATGATCCTGCTTTAGATATTCCTGCGGCTTCGACATTCACAACAACTCAAGGAGGATTTACTCTTATTAGAAATCTACCTCTCAACTTTCAGACAGAAGTCACCGTCCTCGACGGTACATCTGTTTTCCTGACAATTCCAAATACAGCAGTAACTACCGCAAATGACATCACCGTCAAAGCAGTCAGTAATGATCCAACTAATATTTGTGTTTCTAGATTCAATGTTGATAATACACCGATTGTTACGCCTGAAGCCTGCGCAAGTATTGAAGTCACAATGAATCCTTCTTCTGATTTTGATCCAGAAAATCTTACCTCTTTCAAATTAACAAACGGTGTTTTGAACGACTTCGACAACCCAGCCAGCCAATTTGAATTCTCGGCAACTTATGGGAATTTCTATATCCCTGGCAAAGAACCCGAAGGAGCCACAACAAGAACGTTTACTCTTACCGAATTCCAAGATGCTCTTGGTATCGCCTTCCATGCAGACAACAATGACTCAGACAACACCATAAACATCAGAGCAATCGGTGACTACAAGGGAACAAATTGTAACTTCAGCACATCTTTTGAACACGAAGGAGATTGCACAAATTGTGGACATTCACACAACCCATCCATCGTTAAATCCGTATACAATCCTAAAACAAACAACTGGACAACTGGAAAAATTTATTACGGTACTCGAGGCCTATACGCAAATATCATTTACAAAGTGACTTTGACTACTGCTGGAATATCTTCCGCTACTATACATGAACCATCAAACCTTCCGGGAAAAACAATAGCAGGACAAGACCCATCTATCCGGGTTTCTTTAATTCTAAACAAAAGAGCAATCGTTAAAGACGGCAATTTAATATGCAATGATGAAATCACGAAGGGCTTAAACAAGAGCACAAATGTCATTTCTTGTACTGAATACTTCAAAAAAACAGAAACCGTAAGAGAATCAGGAGACGACTTAATCTTCACCGGACTAGGTAACACTCAAACACTGGAAGTCTATTACGAATATACCAACGCTCCCCTCATAATAGATGAACTCTGCAAAACACTCAAATCAGACACCGGATGCGGCCTAGAATTTCCAAACACAGCTACCCTTAAAGACCATAATTCATCCAGCGCTATAGTCCAAGTCCTTTGCCCATACATCATCACCCGCCAAAGCGGAGATGTATTCTTCCATGAAGAAATAGGTACAACCGACCTTCAGTCTTGTGCAAAAATCGACAACAGCACTGGCTTAATCCTACGTCCAACAAAAGAAAAAGGTCCTACCGTCCCCACCGGTACTCCCGGCGAAACACCTATCACTTGGCAAGCCGGCACACACGACGTTTGCAAACTAAGTGGATCCGAGGATCTTTCAAAAGATCTTCCTACAGGATACCAAAACGCTCTCAAAAATTTCTCCAGTTCAGTCTGCGAAATGGAAGGCGACGTAGCTAAAGAATGGAAAGAAAAATTCATCAATCAAGCTATCGAAAACAACATCACGAAAATTTCTAGATGGGGCGCAAGCAAAGGCCCAGAAACATATTTAAACACAAATGGAATTACAAGCAAAAGCGGCATCATCGTAATTGATGGAGATCTTACTATCGGCGACGGCCAAAATCCTTTCGAAATTTATGGCACGCCCAACAAGCTACCAGCCGCCCAGACATACATCGTCAAAAACGGCGATCTAAACATCAAAAGCGATATCGTTTACGATGACACCAAGGTTATATTCTCAAACCCAAAAACTATTCCATCAGCCGCCTTCATCGTCATCAACGGCAACATCAACATTGACCCAACCGTCACAACAATCGATGGAGTCTTGATGGCTGTAAACACTCAAGGAAATTCCAAAGGCACCATCAACTCAACCGGCGAAACCGTCAGCGAATTTATCCTCACCATCCGTGGCAGTTTAATCGGAAACGTTCTCGACCTCTTCACACAGCGTCGCGCTTCCGCCGACCCAACTCAAGACGAAGGCTCAATTGTCGTTCGTTATGATGAGAGATTATTGCTCAATACTCCTCCAGGCCTAAATGACCTGATCGACATCTCTCAGCTCAGAGTCGCCAACTAAAGCCAATTATCTACATATTGCGAAGTTATCCCTCAAGGATATATAATCGACTCCCAACAGATTATATATCCTTATGGTTGCCGCAGAAAAAAAACCGCAGAAACCAGTCTACCTTCTTTACGGAGAAGATACTTATTCCAGCACTCAGAAGCTAAAATTCTGGCAGGATGAATTTATCAAGAAATACGGTGGCGAAACCAATGTTGAGATATTTGAAGGGAAAACCATGGACCTTGTTGAATTTGATACGAATATTGAATCAATGCCATTTTTGGCCGAGAAAAAGCTCGTGATTATCAAGAATTTTATGGAGAAAGCTAGAGCTGAAGAAAAAAAACCGGCAAGCGACACAGAAACCGAGAATCAAAAGCTCAAAAGCAAAACCAAGGCTGACAATCAGAAACGCATGTCCGAAATTATCGAAAGAACTCCTGATTTTTCCCTGATCATTTTTCATCAAACCGAAATGCCGGACAGAAGAACCAGCCTATTCCAAAAGATTAGCAAAATTGGCACAGCCAAAGAATTCCCGCTCCAACTTCCCCAAGAAATCGCCAAATGGATCACCGACAAAGCCAAAGAAAAAGGAATCAAAATCAGCTATTCAACCGCTTTATACCTAAGCACTTATTGCAGTTTGAATTTTTGGCTAATTGCCAATGAATTGGAAAAGCTCGGCACCTACGCAAACGGCAAAGAAATCACCAAGGAAATGATCGATGATTTAGTTTCCGCCACCCTTTCAGCTTCCATTTTCAAACTCACCGACGCTATCGCCACCAAAAATCGCCAAGAATCTTTGAAAACTTTTCGCATCATGACCGACAGCGGTGAAGAAATTAACATGATTTTTTTCATGATCGTCAGACACTTCCGTTTGCTTATCCAGATCAAAGAAATGTTAGGCAAGAATGAATCCCCTAACGCCATAACCAGCAAACTCAAACAACATCCTTTCGTCATTCAAAACCTTTCCAAACAAGCCAAACACCATTCCCCTGAAAAGATTGAACAAATTTATAGTACACTTTTACAAATAGATACCGATATCAAAACCGGCGTCATCAAAGCCTACGGCGCCAACACCTCCGAATTCGAACTCGCCATCGAAAGATTGATCATCGATTGCTGTAAATAGTTTCCCCTTGCAATCCCCCTTCCATTTTTGGATAATTCGACTGTTGGTATTTTCTACAACTAATTTTCTCAAAACATGGAAGATTCGCTGACACTAGTGCTAAAAAACATCGGATTAACAGACAAAGAAGCCAAAGTTTACCTCTCTTGTTTAAAGAATGGAACATCGGTAGTTTCGTCTATCGCATCCGCGGCCGGCATCAATCGCGTCACCGCCTACGACATCCTCGAAAAGCTAAAAGTCCGAGGCCTAGTCAGCTATTTCAGCAAAAAGAAAATGAAATATTTCAACGCCCTAAGTCCTGAAATCGTCGTCGAACAATTCGAGAAAAAAACCAACGATTTACGCTCTGCACTACCCCAATTCAAAAGACTTTCCGGAGTAACCAATCACCCAAGAATCCGATATTTCGAAGGAATCGAAGGTATCAAAGCCATCTACGCAGACACCTTCAACAGCAAAACCGAAATCCTCAACTACAGTAACTCCAAAGAAATTCGCAAAATTTGGCCAACCTACGACAAAGATTATGTAGAAAAAAGAGCAAAAAAGAACATCTTTCTGAGAGGAATTTGTCCAAAAGACCGCGAAGGCGAAATTGTAAAATCCCAAGATTCCAAATATTTCCGCGAAATGTGCCTCATTTCTCCCGAGAAATTCGACTTCACAAACGAAATCAATATTTACGACGACAAGGTTGCCATCATTTCTTTCAAGAATGAAGTAATAGGAATGATCATCGAAAGTCCAGAAATCGCCTTAAGCCAACGCGCAATCTTTAACATGTGTTGGGAATTCTCAAAAATGCTCGAAACCAAAGGCAAAATGCTCGAACCAATGTCCAAACACGAAGTCAAAAAATCCACCGAAGCCCTCAAAAAATCCTCAGACAAAAAAACCAAAGCAATCGAGCCGATGAAGAATAATATCGCGATGTTCTAGAGTTTCTCCAAAGCGCTCGCCACCTTCAGCACCAATCCCTCTTCAAATTGTGGCGCAATAATCTGCAATCCAATCGGCAATCCCTCCGCAGACATTCCGCAAGGGCAAGCCAAACTTGGAAGGCCTGCCGCACTCACCGGAATAGTCAAAACATCCGCCATATACATCGCGAGCGGATTATCCACCAACGCCCCAATTTTGAAAGCTGGAAATGGTGAAACCGGCGCAATCAAAACATCTACGTTCTCAAAAGCTTTCGCAAATTCTTGAATAATCAACGTCCTCACTCTCAAACCTTTTTTATAATAAGCATCATAATATCCAGCCGACAAAACGTAAGTCCCAATCATAATTCTGCGCTTGATCTCCTCACCAAAACCTTCTCCTCTCGCCGCGAAATAATAATCCACAAGATTGTCAGGCTCATTTTTTGGTTTCTTGCCAAAACGAATTCCATCAAATCTCTCCAAGTTCGCCGAAAGCTCCGCCGGCATCGTGACATAATAAACCGCAAGCGCATACTTCGTAGAAGGCAGAGAAACTTCCACGACTTTCGCTCCCGCTTTTTCCAATTTTGCCACCGCCGCTTTTACTGTTTCGGCAGTTTCTTTTTCTACTCCTTCACCAAAATATTCCTTCGGTAAGCCAATTTTTAAGCCTTTCACATCTTGGCCCAAAAATTTAGAATAATCCGGAACAACAACGTCCGGAGTTGTAGAATCTTTCACATCTCTCCCCGCAATCACTTGTAGAACCGTCGCAACATCCTCCGCATTCTTTGCAAAATGCCCAATCGTATCCCAAGAAGAAGCCATCGCGGTAACTCCACTTCGACTCACTCTACCGTAAGTGACTTTCATTCCATAAGTTCCACAAAGAGAAGCAGGCTGACGAATCGAACCGCCCGTGTCCGTTCCCAAAGCATAAAAACACATATCAGAAGCAACTGCCGCCGCACTTCCTCCACTACTTCCTCCAGCAACACGACTCAAATCATGCGGATTTTTCGTCACACCAAAACAAGAACTTTCGGTAGAACTACCACACGCGAACTCATCCAGATTCGTTTTTCCCAGCATCACCAAGCCGTTTTCCTTTAGACGCTCAATCACGGTCGCATCATATGGTGGCACAAAATCTTTCAAAAAAGGCGAAGCACAAGTAGTCTTCACGCCCTTGGTATTGAAAATATCTTTCACTGCCGCAGGCACCCCCGCAAGCATCGAAATCTTTTCTCCCTTGGCAATTTTCGCATCAACTTCCTTCGCACTCTTCATTGCCCCTTCTTCATCCAAAGTGATGAAAGCATTAAGATCTTTATCTTTCTTTTTGATCTCAGCGAAACAAGCATCGGTCAATTCTGCACTTGAGAATTTCTTTGAAACCAAGCCTTCGTGCGCTTCCCTAATTGTCAGTTTATTTAATTCAGCCATAAAAATAATTACTTTATCGCAGGCATCACTCTCACCTGTTTACTATCCACAGGCAATTCCGAACACGCCAAAAGTTCCTCGCGGGAAGCTTTGCTTCTTTCGATTTCATCCTTTTGAAAAATATCCTTGAGTCCCGTTACCTGGCTTGTTTCAGGCACATCTTTGGTATCGACTTCTTTCAAAATTTCCACATAATCCAGCACTTGTGAAAGCTGTGGAGTAAATTTCGCAACCTCAGCATCCGTCAAAGAAATCCTCGCCAGCTTCGCTACATGCCTAACTGTTTTTTCGTCCAACATAAAATTCTTAATTAGGTACGGAAAAAGTCTACAATAAGAGCCCCTCAAAGAAAAGAGAAAGTCTTTCCCTTTTTCAACCTTTTCCTCTATAATCCCTTCCGTTATGGAACCAACAAAAACGTTCGTCACAATTCAAAACATCAAAAAAGTCGCGCTAGTGTTTTTCCTGATCACTGGACTGGCTCATTTGAGCAGTAGCGCCTTAATTGCCAACAATCTCTTCCTAAAAGAAGCCTTTATAGCCAGCAAAACCCTCGACATTCCTTTCATTCTCACAGGTCTCATTTATGGCTTCGCTTCGCTCAGACTGACCCTCGCCGACCCCGAAACAGACCACAAAACATTAGACATAATCCTGATTGTTACTATAATACTCGTGCTCGCGGGGCTTATCGCGGTAAATCTAATCTTTCCAGACTTAAAAAAATGACCGATACAAAGAAAAAATTGGTAATGGTATTTGGCACCTTCGACTATTTGCATGCCGGCCATGAAAACCTTTTTACACAGGCAAAAGAGCTTGGTGATGAGATTTTAGCCGTGATCGCCAGAGACAAAACTGTCCGCACCATCAAAGGAGAAGCGCCTGATCACAACGAAAAAGAACGCATGGAGAATCTGAAAGCAACCGGCTGGGCCACTAAAGTCGTTCTCGGAGACGCCAAAGACAAAATGAAAGTCATCAAAATCTACAGACCAGATGTAATAGCGCTTGGCTACGACCAATTCGCTTTCACCTACCATATCAAAAAACTCCTATTCGATATCGATCTCGACACCAAAATCGTCAGACTGACGCCATACAGACCCGACATGTACAAATCTTCCATCATCAAAAATAACCTCCTCGAAAAAAAAGCCTTTGAAGTAACTGAAGAAGCCACTGTATAATAGCCTCAAATATAATCTCTCCCTATGAATACTCAACCATCCGCTTTTTATCTTTTTCAAAAAGGCCTGAAGTTTGCCCTGAGCAACATCTGGCGAAATAAAGTGCTTTCCATAGCCACTATTTTCGTTATCGCCATTATCATTTTCATTTTCAACATCATCCTTTCCATCAATTTTATTGCCAAGGATGCAATCGCTGATTTGAATAAAAAAGTGGACTTGGTAATTTATCTAAAAGACTCGACCGACCTTCCACAGGCTCAAAACCTAATGCAAACAATCCAGAATCTCGAAGGCGTAGACACCGTAATTTACACTTCCAAACCGCAAGCTTTGGAACAACTCAAAAAAACTCACCCAGACCTTTCTCTTTCTTTCGAGAAATACAATTTGGGGAATCCTTTACCAGCCAGCTTCAACATCACGACCAAAGATCCCGAATTCCAACAGCCAATTATTGGCTTCCTAAGCCAGCAACCATACGCTTCGTATCTTTCCAATGTGACTTCAAATAACGATGCCAACATCATCGCCAGCGTTTCAAAAAACCTACTTCAAGTTTCTACATTCACCAAACAAATTATCTTTTGGTTGATTATGACTTTCTTGATCGGAGGCGCCCTCATCATTTTGAACGCCTTACAAATGACCATTCTCATGCGCAAACAAGAAATCGCCATCATGAAATTGGTCGGCGCATCTCACTGGTTTGTCAGACTTCCTTTCATCATCGAAGCGATCGTATATGGACTTTTGGCCGTGCTCCTGAGCTTTTTTATGCTCATGGTTCTTTCCAGCAATCTGCAAATCGGATATCCAAACATTATGAATTACTTTTTTGCTGAATTGATTTTGACGATTCTTTTGAGTGTTGGAAGCAGTCAGATCGCTTTGCACGAGCACCTCATTACCAAAGATCTTTAAGCCAAAATGCGTACACACACCGCAAAATGCATAATTCTTGGCCACAAGAATTTGTCTGAAAACGATAAATTTGTTTTTTTGTACAATGAAGAATTGGGCAAAATAAAAGTGGTTGCCAGAGGCGCCAGAAAACTCACCTCAAAATTTACCGGACACTTGGAAACTCTCAACATCTGCACCGCCACTCTCTACTTCGGTCCAAAAAATATTCTCCTTACTGAAATTGCTACCACTGAAAATTTTCGCCAAGTCAGAGAGAATCTAGACAGACTAAGTAGCGCCCTTCAAATTGCCGAAATCACTGACAAAATTCTCTACGAACATCAGACACTCGACAACCTAATCAAGCTAATCGAAAAAACAATTCACCATCTCTCCACCACAAAAAAACCGCTTCTGATAGCCATCGCCTACATCATCAAACTCCTCGACAAAACCGGCGTCATCCCCGACTTCAAGGAAATCCAATCCGAATTTAATCTCGAAAAAAAATACCGCCAGTTCTTTGAATATTTAAAAACAAAACCATTAAGCGACATCGAAAGAATTGCCCTGACAGAAACAGAAGCCATCAACATCAAAAACTTTGTCCGCCAAATAATCGAGAACGAAACCGATAGAACCTTCAAATCGTTCCTGATTTAAAACTTTCCAAAAATTACTAATCCTCTCTCACCGCCTGCACCACCTCAGACACTTTCATCAACTTATCCAAAACCGTATTCAATTTATTCGGTTCATTCATGTCCACCAAAAGATGTAGAACACAAATCTGATTGTCCACAATTTCCATATGAATATCCACGATAT
>CAINDQ010000098.1 GCA_903847465.1 uncultured Candidatus Peregrinibacteria bacterium | reverse complement strand
TCGCTCATTCCATATTTTGTAACCATATTGCGAGCCAGATGAGTGGCTCTCTGTAAATCATTTGAAGCGCCTGTAGTCATTTCTCCAAAGAAAACTTCTTCAGATGAATAACCTCCAAGTAGTGAACAAATTTCATCTTCAAATTTGCTCTTGGATAATAAATGTTTGTCTTCTTCTGGCATGAACCAAGTGGCTCCCAGAGTCATTCCGCGAGATATTATTGATACTTTATGGACAGGATCACAGCCTGGTAATAAGTGCCCGATTAAAGCGTGGCCAAGTTCGTGATAGGCAGTGATTTCTTTTTCTTGTTTGTTCAAAACGCGTGATTTTTTTTCTGGACCAATAGCAACTTTTTCTACAGATTTTTCAAGTTCTTCGATGCTGATTTTTTTCTTGCCCAATTTTGCAGCAAGAATAGCGGCTTCATTCATTAAATTTTCAAGATCGGCACCGGTAAATCCAGGAGTGATTTTGGCAATTGTCAGAAGATCCGTGCCTTTGATTAATGGCTTATTTCTGCCGTGAACTTTAAGTATTTCTTCTCTGGCTTTTAGGTCCGGCATGTCCACAACAACTCTGCGATCAAAACGTCCTGGACGAAGAAGAGCAGGATCCAAAATGTCCGGTCTGTTTGTTGCGGCGATAACGATGACATTAGTGCCTGTTTCAAAACCATCCATTTCGGTAAGAATTTGATTTAAGGTTTGTTCTCTTTCGTCGTGTCCGCCACCCATGCCTGCGCCTCTGTGACGGCCTACAGCATCGATTTCATCTATAAAGATGATACAAGGAGCGTTTCTCTTTGCTTTGTTGAAAAGATCTCTGACGCGTGATGCGCCAACACCTACGAACATTTCTACGAATTCGGAACCGGAGATGTTGAAAAATGGAACATCTGCTTCACCGGCGATAGCGCGAGCAAGTAGAGTTTTTCCTGTTCCTGGAGGGCCTACGAGCACAACTCCCTTTGGAATTTTTGCGCCCATGGCTAGATATTTTTGTGGTTCTTTCAAGAAGTCGACGATTTCTGATAATTCTTCTTTGGCTTCTTCGATGCCTGCTACATCATCAAAAGTGGTTTTTTGTTTTCCTTTCTCGTAAAGTTTGGCGCGACTTTTTCCGAAAGACATTGCTTGATTATTGCTGGATTGTGCCGATCTCATCATGAAAACAAAGAAGCCGATAATGAGTAAGAATGGAACAAATCCTATCAATAAATCTGTCCAAAATTTACCGCCTTCGGTATTTGCGATGACGATTGGAAGTTTGGAAATTATTTCATTACTGACACCGGCGCCTTGGAATATGGAATAAATTGTTGAGCCAGTTTCTTTGTAAGTGGACTGTTTTGCGCCGTCGACCATCTCGATATCGATTTTGTTGTCGGAGACGGTGAGTTTGCTGATGGTGCCGGATTTTGCTTCTTCGACCATCTGACTGAGAGTTATTTCAGTCGATTGAGTTTGATTAGGATTGAAAATCATTAATCCTGCGGCAACTATAAGCGCAATGATAATGACATATAGGATTGGGTTTTTGCGAGGCGGGGTTGAAAGTACGGCCATATATGTGAGAAATTATTTATTAAAAAGCGTGATACATAGTGGACTTGTTTGGGGTTTTTTTCAAGATGGATTAAAGAACTTTTAGAATATTGTTCTTGATGAAGAAAGTGAGTTTTTGAAGCTGTTTACGTTTGTTGCCAAGACCGGAGTTTATGATTTTTAGAACTTCATCGACTTGAGGGCTTTCGATGTCTTGAGTATTGCCGATATGGGTTTTGTAAATTTGAAGAATGATTTCTTTTTGAAGAGCAGGGGATTCGTTGTGGAATGTTTTGATGTTGAATTCTTTGAGATTTTTTTTGAGAGAATTTTTCTTGATCCAAGCTTTGGCGTGGGTGTCGACGAGGTGACTAATCTCACGGAAGTTCTTGGTGTTTTTGGCTGTGGTTTCAGCTAAATTTGGATTTAGTTTTTTTAAGGATGGAATGATTTTGTGACGAATATAATTTCTTGTGTAGATGGTGTTTTTATTGGATTTGTCGATTTTGTATGGAATTTTTTTAGTCTTTAAATAGTCGAGGATATGTTGTTTTGAAAATTGTAAAAGTGGACGAAATAGGGTGAGATTTTTGGTTAAATTTTCGAGTTCCTTCATGCCGGCAAGACCTTTTACTCCTGCGCCTCTGACGAAATTCATAAGGATAGTTTCGAGGTTGTCGTCGGCGTGATGGGCGGTGATAATTAATTTTGCTTTATATTCTTTTGCGAGTTCTTGGAAGAATTCATAACGAATTTTTCGGCCTGTTTCTTCGAGGCCTTGTTTTAGGGTTTTGCTGAGTTTGTTTACGTCCTTTTTGAGTAGATGGAAGATGTGTTTTTCGGCCGTGCCTGCCGGCAGGCAGGCTTTAGCAAGGTCTTTTACGAATTTTTCGTCGGAGAGACTTTCTTTGCCGCGAAGGAGGTGATTTACGTGAGCGATGATAATTTTTATTGGCTGAATTTTTTGCAATTTCTGCAACATGTGTAAAAGAAAGACGGAATCTGGTCCGCCAGAAATTCCAACAACAACAGCACTTTTCTTTGGAATGCTGTTCTTGAGGATTTCCAAAACTTTATTTTCAAGTTTTTTTAATTCTTGGGGGTTCATTTTTTTGGGTGAGCTGAATGATTTTGTCGAAATTGTCGTCTTCGGCCGTCTTGTTTGGAATCATTTTGCCACATTTCAGGCATTTATAATAAATGATCCATCCTTTTTTGCCATTATGTTCGGTCGAAATAGGTTCCATCAGGCTTTTGCACTCACTTAAGCGGTCTCCAGGGAGGTTTTGGTCTACATGCAGAGAATAAAGGCACTTTCGGCAGTGATTTCTATAGCCGCCTTGAAGCAGGGGATTATGTTCTCCACAGGAAAGGCAGGTGAATTCCTCGTTTTTAGCTATGAAGTTTTTACGGATCTGCATGGGTATATACTTGAATTTATGTCTGAAATATGCTAAAATTATACAATAAAAACATAAAAACAAAAACATATGAAAAAAACATCTACTCTGTTTATTCTTGGAATCTTGGCGGTTATTCTCGTAATTGGTTATGCCGGTTACACTTTTTGGCAAAAATCTGCTGCCAATGTTGAGCTTGAAAAAACGAATAATTCAATCTCGGAATACAAGAATTCAATCTTGAAGTACGAGAACGAAAGAGTTTTGCAGGCTGTTTCAGCGAAGCAGACTTTGGACGAATTGAAAACCAGCAACGTGAAATGGTCTTCAATCATTCGAGACATCAGAACGACACTACCTAAAGATGCAAATAATCTAGACTTGGTGGATATTCTTTCATATTCAGGCTCAAACAATAACGATATTTCGTTGAGCATGAAGACTATCGGAACAAGCGAAAATCCTTTTATTGATGTGGCAAAAGTGATTGCTTCTTTTACGAATAGCAAGAATTTTTCTGGTAGTTTCGTGCCTTCCATCGGTATTGGAAAGGATAAAAATGGAGGCGATGTTTTGAATTTTGCGATGACGACAAAGTATGTGAAGACAGATGTTGAGGGGCTTTTGGATGAGACGGTTGTTGATTCTGTTGTTCCTAAAACTGCACGTTAATTAATTATTTAATTTTTAATATTTAAAAATATGATAACTCAAAGTGTTACTCCAAATTCTGAGATAGAGATTAAAAAAGATCCTAAGCTGATGTCGTTGATTGGCGTTGGGCTGATCTTTGTGGCGATGATTTTGTTTGTTTTCTTCGTAAGGCCTTTTCATCAGGCTGTAGCCAAGGTCAAGGAGGAGACAATTCTAAAAACTCAAGAGTTGACTGCCTTGAAAACAAAAGTTGCCGATTTTGAAAATGCGAAAACTAAACTTGGTGTTAATTCGGAATTGCAAAAGTTGGAAATGTTGAGATCAATTCCGATTGGAGTGAGTCAGGATAAGGCGATTGAAGATATTGTGCAATTGGCTAAAGATCACAACATTGAGCTTTCTTCCATCGGATTTTCGAAAGGAATTACTTCCAAATCAAAGATTGGAATTTTACAGGTTAGCGCAGGATTTGATGGAACCTATGAGGATTTGACTGAGTTTTTGAAAGCTCTTGAACAAAATAAAAGAATGTTCCGTGTAAATTCTATCAGCGTTCAGTTGATGAATACGGATACCGTTGGTTTGAAAAGAGCTGTTTTCTCTCTGTCGATGGATACTTTTTATCAAGAATAATTTTAAATAATAGCAATATATGGAACTCAAAAATACAGATATAGACAACTCAGATTACTTTATCAAAGATGCCGGAATCGGTGATGAAATTTTGAATGAAGTGAAGAGTTTGAAAATGGGAATTGATGATGATTTTATTTATGGAGTTTCTGATGAGTCGACTCGTAGTTTTTCTCAAAGAGTTAATGATTTTTTGATTGATCATTCAAAGGTAACTTTGAAAGATAAATCATATATGTTCCATATGTTGGCGGTGATGGTGGACTCAGGCGTTCCTGTTGTGCAAGCCGTAAAAACGCTGGCAAATTATACGGACAATATGAGATTCAGAAGAATTCTTCATACAATTGCTCATAACTGTGAAGGTGGCGCGAAGCTTGCTGATGCGATGAGTAGGTTTGAAGATGTGTTTACGGAAGCGGAAATGGGAATTGTGCGTGCTGGTGAAGAAACCGGTAGACTCGATGTTACTTTGTTTAAATTATCGTCTCAACTTGATCAGCAATATGAATTGAATATGAAACTTTGGAGTGCTTCAATCTATCCGATTGCGGTGCTTGCGGTGTTGATTGTTGTGACGGTGGGAATGTTGCTTTTTGTTTTGCCAAGTCTGCTGACTTTGCTTACCGAAGGAGGAATGACTATCGATAAATTGCCTATGGCAACACGAGTTTTGATGTCGATCCAAAAGGCATTTACGGATTATTGGTGGTTGATGTTGATAATTTTGGGAATGGCTTATGGATTTTTCAGTGTTTATATTGGAACTGATTATGGTGCTGTGAAATGGGATTATGTGAAATTGAGACTTCCTATTATTGGAAAGCTTTTGAGGAAGATTTATGTGCTTCGTTTTGTTTCAATGATGGGACTTTTGATCGAGGCGGGAATCCCAGTGATTAGAGTTTTGAAAGTGACTGGAAATGCTGTTTCGAATAGAATTTACAAACTAGAAATTCAGCAAATTATTAATAAAGTAAAAACTGGTGCGAAGATTTCTGAGAGTATGGCGGATGCAGAATTTTTATTTTCTCATGAAGTTGTGGAGATGATAAAAGTTGGTGAATCTACTGCTCAGTTGGCTGAGGTTACGACTAAGGTTGCGAACCAATATCAGAGAGAAGTTGATAATACTTTGAGAAAAGTTACGGCGCTTTTTGAGCCAATCATGATTCTGTTTGTTGGCTTATTTGTGGCGTTACTTGCTGTTGCTATTATGGCGCCGATTTTCAGTTTGAATAGTGTGGTTACTTTAAGATAAATACTTATGTTCGAATTGAAGAATAAAAAAGGATTTACGTTGATTGAGCTTTTGATAGTGATGTCCATCGTTGCTATTTTGGCTGGATTGGCGATTGGCGGATATACGGCTTTTAGGAAGATGGCGTTGATTGATTTGAACGCTGACTTGCTCGTTTCTCAGATAAATGAGATGAGGGCTAAGGCAATTCATGGGACTGGGGCTGTAAAAGATGAAATATTGAAATGTTATGGTGTTAAATTTGATAAAAATACTGTGGATGCTTTTTATAAAATAACGGCTTTTGCTCAGAATTTTTCGGGAATGAAGTCTTGGAATCCTGCTGCTATGAAATGGGAATATACTGGATGTGAGGGGGAGGGAATTGCGGCTCAAGATGTGCAGGTTGATCCGATGGTTATAGTGGAAAATATTTACAGGACAGATGATCTTTCATCTAACACGGTAGCTTATACTGGACAGACTTTTGAATTAAGATTTTTACCTCCAGATGGGCAAATTGAAATAAAAGCTGTGGCCGATTATGAGCATGATCCAGAGACTGGAGATAATAAAGTTTTGATTAAATTGAGGTATGGCAGTGGAGAAGACAATCTTTATACAAGAAATGTTTTAGTCGATTTGTCTTCCGGTAAAGCTTCAAAATATTAATATGAAAATTTTCAAGAATACAATTGGCAATACGAAAGGATTTACGCTTGTGGAAACGATGATTGGTTTGATGATTTTGACGATTGCGATTGTGTCATCGACGAGTTTGCTGATTAGTTTGATTAGTTCGAATAAGCTGATTGTGAAGAATCTTCAGGCTTATTATCTAGCGCAGGAAGGGCTTGAGGCTGTGAGAAATGTTCGTGATACAAATTGGCTACATAATTTTGATTGGAAAAAAGGGCATGATCAATTTTTGGGATCGTTGGATTACGATGGAGATGGAAGTGTGGCAAAACAGTATGCCGTGAATTTAGCTTCTGCTGGACTCTTGATTAATCCTTCGCCTAATGCTGACATATTGTCTTTGCCAAAAACATGGACTGTAGAGGCGGCGAATTTATATAATGTAGCGATAAAATTGTGTAACGAAAATACTGGTGGAAAATATTTTGCAAATAGTTGTTCTTCTGGAACTTCTACTGATACTGGGTTTTCTAGACATGTTGAAATTTCCAAACCTAATTATTGTTTGGGAGAAACCGTAGAAGACACTGGCTTATGTGAGAATTCAATCTTTGTTCGCTCTGTTGTGACGTTTGATAAAGACAAAGAAGTGGTGCTTGAGGAAATCCTGACGAATTGGAAAGGAGGAGCTTTATAAAATTATTATGTTCAAAAAAATAAAATCAAAAAGAGGGTTTACGCTGATAGAAATGCTGATTGCGATGAGTGTTTTTGTGATGTTTATGGGCGTGGTGATTCAGTCCTATTTGGGGATTGTGAGGTCACAGCAGGAAACGAATGAATATCGAGTGATGTACAGCGAAGCTAGATATATTTTTGATAAGTTTAGTGATGAAGTTAGGAATGGAAATATTTATTATAAGGATTTAGATCTGAATGAGAAAAAACTTGTGTTGATTTCTTCGGACGGTAATCGTGCGGTGAAATTTTCGTATGACAAAGATAAAAATAATTTGAATTTCTCGGAGGTTGTGAGGAAAGATGGAGATATTTTTTCAAACCCAACATCTTATCAACTAAATACCGATAGAATAAAAATAAAAGATTTTTATGTTTATGTTACGCCGTCAGCGGATCCGTATAATCCGGAGAATGTTGCGAACAACTCTCTTCAATATCAGCCAAAGGTGACGGTTTTTGCCACTTTCGAAAAAGAATTTAGTGGTGGAAAAACTTTGGATTTGGATTTGCAGACGACGATTTCTTCGAGAAGTTATGGGCCTGCCTATGAGCAGGATTCGTTTATTTTTAAGAATTAAAATGATCAGAAATTCGGTTAGCAAAATTTGGAAGAACCATTCTGGAACGGCGCTCTTGACCTCAATGTTGGTGATGGGAGTTTTGCTGGCGATTTCGGTTACATTGTCGACTTTGGTTATTCGTGAGGTGAGAATAACTAGAGACTTGATGGATGCGGGGAAGGCTTTCTATAGTGCGGAATCGGGGATTGAAGAGGCTTTGTATTATTTGAATAATAAGTTGCCTGGATGGAGTGAGCCAGGAGAGACTACGTTCGAGAAAAGCGGTTCAAAATTCTCATATTCGATCAAAAATACTTGTAATTCTTATCCGTGTTTTGACGAGACTGATTATGATTTTACAAAAGGAATGCCCTCTGACGCTGAAGGACTAGAATCTTTTTATGGGACTTTGGATTTGAATCAGAATGTTCTGATTCCTTTGTTTGTGGTGGATAAGGATGGAGTTAAATCGGTGAAAGATTTTAGAGTGGAGTTTTATGGGGATTTCCGTCCTGATCTTGGAGATTTGAAAATTAGTGGTTTGTCTGAATGGGATGTTTTGAGGTGGAAAGTTTTTGGAATGAGAGAAGCTGCTGTGAAACAAGGAAACGACACGACTCGTGGGTATGTAACAGATTCTATTAGTGATTTCTCGGCATTTGCTCAAACAGATGCTGGACAATTCTCAAATGCTCTAATACCTTCGTGGTTTGGAACTGTTGCTTGTGATTCGGAGGCAGTTAAGAATTCTGGTATCAAAAATAATATTGTTTGTCGTGATTATCAAAGTCAGATTGTTGCTGTTGGTGAAAATGATAAATGTCCTGTCTCTAGTCTGTGGGCGAGAGATTACTATTCTGAAGAGGATGGAGAATTTAGAAATCAAGGATGTCATAAAATTTCAGACTTTTTGACTCAACACCTGAAGGAACCGGGTTCCAATGCTACTGGTCTAAATTATTTGAGTCTTACAAATATGATGAATCCGGCGATGTTGAATGACAATAAGTATCCAGGTGAGCCGCAGCGCGCTGCTCTCTCAAAAATCCATTTCAGAGTGGAGACTTATGGGGATGATGAAATGGCTAGGGAAGTTGCGGAGATTGTCTCTGATGGGTTTAGTGGGGATTCGAAACAAAGCATCAAAGTGATGAAGAAAAAGGATACTTATATGCCGGTGTTTAATTTTTCGATTTATAGTACGTATGGATCGAATGAGTATTATTGCGATAATGCTAGTGATGCCGATAAGGCGGATCCAACGAGTTGGTATACTGCTAAGTGTGGAATGTCTTCAGGAACTCCAACTATCTAGTCCCAAATTCTTGATTCTCTACCTCAAAGCTGGTAAGTTTGCGGCATGGGAAAATTTTACGTTACTACAGCAATAGCTTATGTGAATGCGCCACCGCATATCGGATTCGCCCTTGAAGTGATTCAGGCGGATGTTTTGGCGAGGTATCATCGACTCAAGGGTGACGATACTTTTTATCTGACTGGGGTGGATGAACATGGCGTGAAGCTCTACGAAGCGGCTATTGCAGCAGGTGTAACTTCTCAGCAATTTGTTGATCAGAATGCGGAGAAATTCAAAGCGTTGAAAGGAATTTTAAATTTATCAAACGACGATTTTATTCGTACTACTTCTGATCGTCACAAGGCTGGTGCTAAGAAAATCTGGATGAAAATGGTTGAGTCCGGTGATATTTACAAAGGATCTTACAAAGGAAATTATTGTGTGGGATGTGAGGCATATATTGCGGATAAGGATTTGGATGAAAATGGATGTTGCCCTATTCATAAGAAAAAACCGGCTGTCCTCGAAGAGGAAAATTATTTTTTCAAGCTTTCAAAATATTCCGACAAGATAAAGCATGCGATTGAAACTGGAGAAATGAAGGTGGTGCCAGTTGCTCGTAAACATGAGATCCTAAATTTGATCGGGGAGGCGGGTTTGAATGATGTGAGTTTTTCCAGACCAAAGAATCTTTTGCCATGGGGAATTGATGTGCCAAATGATGATGGGCAAGTGATGTATGTGTGGTGTGATGCGCTGACGAATTATATTTCGGCGCTGGGATATGGGAGTGAAGATGAGTCTGATTTCGAGAAATTTTGGCCGTGCGATGCGCACATTATTGGAAAAGATATTTTGAGATTTCATGCGGGAGTTTGGATTGGAATGCTGATGTCTGCGGGAATAAAATTGCCGAAGGCTGTTTGCGTGCATGGATTTATTACCAGTGAGGGACAGAAAATGAGTAAGAGTCTTGGGAATGTGGTGGATCCACTGATTTATGTGGATAAATATGGGGCTGATGCGTTGAGATATTTTTTGATGAAGGAAATTCCAACAAGTGATGATGGCGATTTTAGCCATGAGAGGTTTGTGAAAGTTTTTAATAGCGAGCTTGCAAATGGGCTTGGGAACTTGGTAAATAGGGTGGTGATGATGACGGAGAGATATCTTGAGGCGAAGGTTCCGGATGAGACAAATGGGGAAGGAGTTTTCGAGAAAATAGAGGGTTTGATGAAGAGATATGAAGTGGCACTGGAGGCTTTTGATTTAAAAGTGGCGTGTGAGGCGATAGTGGAATTGGTGGATTTTGGGAATAAATATATTGATGACAAAAAGCCTTGGGTGATGGCGAAGGAAGAGAATAAGGAATTGCCTGCGGTGTTATATAATTTGCTTGAATTGCTGAGGTTTGCGGCGATTTTGCTTCTGCCATATATTCCGGAAACTGCTGAGAAAATCTTTAAGCAGTTGGGGTTGAAAACGGAAGATGCGAAGTGGGATGGAAAATGGGGCGTTTTGCAAAAAGGCACGGTCGTTCAAAAAGCGGATGGATTGTTCCCGAGGTTGGAGGAATAGGGTTATTATGGTTTTGGTGCTGGGGCTGGTGGCGCTGTTATTTCTGAAGCGTAGTTTCCAATGCCAGTTACTGTTGTGAGCATGATTTTTACGATCGAGAAGGAGAAAATTATTGTGACGAGCCCGATGATTGCCCAAGTGAGATGTTTTTTGCCTTGGCCGAGTTTCTCTGTGTCGGCTCCACTCATAGTGATAGTGAAGGCTGATTGGGCGATGGAAAATACAGCAATAGGTGCGGCAAAATATAGAAGAGCGCCGGCAATTGTTTGGAGGACTACGATAGTCATTCCAGTTGAAGCATACTTTCCAGAGGCGCTATAATCTACGCCGTAGCCTGGGGAGTTTACTGGTTGATAGTCTTTTGGGATAGCATAAGAATATGCTGCTTGAATATTCAGGGTAATAAAGATGAAGGTGAGTAGTGATAATATGAATTTTTTGAACATTGGATTTATTTTATTTTGCGTTTGTTTTTGGTGGTGTTTGAGTCGTAGCGTCTTTTTGGAAGAAATCAAATTTGGCGAGACCGAAGGTAATGGCATAAGCTGCTGAAATTATAGCCATACCGATAACGAGATACAAAATAATATTTCGGGCTTTAGTGAGATCTTCTTCTTTTCCCTGTGAAATAATGTAGTAAAGAGCGGCAACTACGATGGCAATGATGGTTAAATACATGGTTACTTTCAATACTGTTTTGATGGCATTTCCTACGGCTTGTTCTAGGGTAACATTAGGGAGTTTGCTTACATTTTGGTATGAATCTGAATTGAATGATCCACTTACGGTTAGCATCATTTCTCCTGTTTTTGGAGTTGCCTTACTTGCGCCATTAAAAAGAAGTTCATTTGGATCTACTGGGATCGGTTCAGCAAATGCAGCATTGCTAAACGAAATGATTATTGTTTGAGCTAAGAGAAGGCAAATTACTATTTTTTTTAAATTTATTTTGAACATTTTGTTTATTTTATGTCTATATTGGCAATAATTGTAACGACTGTATAAGCAAGTAACGATATGACGAGGCCTACTACAGCATAGATTGCTTCAGTTTTTGCCTTGGTAATGGCTTCATCGTTGCCATAGGCTGTGACAAAGCGGATTCCTGAGACGACCATCATGATAAAAGCAGTAATTCCGACAAATCCGATCAATCCCGTGGTTGCTTTTGGAATGAGTTTTTGGGTAAGCATGGAAATGAGGCTTTTCTTGTCTCCTTTTGCCGCTAATTGATCTTCTGCGCTTGGGCCAGGAAGTGTCGCTGGTTTTTCGATAATTGCTGGTTGGAATGGTCTGTCTAGAGCAATCAAAACTTTTTCTTGAATGTTTGGGCTGTCTGCAAGGGTTACTGCGCTCATCAAGAAAGTGTTGATGGCGAGACTTAAGCATATGTATACGAGAATTTTTTTCATAAGAATAATGGTCTAAATATTTTAGCCTGCTGATGTAAAGACTGCTTGAACGAATATAGTGATGATGTATGACAAAAACACGATGATCAAGCCAATCATGGCGTATTGGAAGACTTCTTTTGCTGAGGTGAGTTTTTGTTCGTTGCCTTGAGAAACCATAAACATAAATCCCGCGATAATGATAAGGATGACGGCAATTGAGCCGATTGAGTATGTAGCAAATTCGATGATTTTTGTAATGAAACTGACGATTGGGCTTTTTGCGTCAAAATAGGAAGCGGCTTGTTGGATGGTTTTTTTTTCATTAGCTCCTTCTCCTTCTACAAAGTCATTCACTTTTAAATTCTTTTTCACATTAAATTGCATGTCATAAATATCTCCATCTCCCGCATGAGTTGTCGCAAGAGGTAGGGCAAAAAGTCCAAAATTTAGGACGAAAGTTGCCAATACAATAAGTGCGATTTTTTTCATATTTATGTTGCTACGAAGAAATTTGGGTTGATAGTGTAAAGAATAAGTCCTGATAGAAATAATACTGCCAATCCACTTAAAGACTTGATGATTCTGTTTTTCCCAGCGTCTAGGGCCGCAGAGTCTCCACCTGAAGTAGCAATCTGAATGCCACTGATGATGATGACTGTAACTGCGATAAGACCGACGATGCCTGCTGCCCAGTTATAAATGACTGAGATGTAGCCTTCCAGCATGGTGGTGCCACCTACGCTATAAAGAGCCATGACTTGGTTACAGATGGCCCCTGTTTTACTTATCACAGGTTTTACACCTGTTATTGGGTCTTTATCACCATATTTTGTTTCTATGTTCCCACATGCTGTGCATAGTCCTTTCGTTAAACTGTCTACCTGCTGCAATTTTTTGCCACTCGTAGTGTCTCCGGCAGGGATAAAATATTCTATTTTTCTGCAGCAATTTTCTGCTTTGAAAACGGTAGTTTCTACATTGTTTACCTTACCTTTCCTTTCAGTGTAATTTTTTGCATCACCAAGTGGTTCTTCGATGATCGTGACGATGAAATTCTTTTTTTCTTCATCTGTTATACATGGATCTCCATCGTTCGCATACGCCTGAAGTGGCATTGCTAAAACGATGCTTACAATTGAGAAGAGGGCTAATTTTGCGAGAAATTTTTTCATGTGTGCGATGTATAAAGATTTTCTAAAATTAGTTTTCAAATTCTTTTGGAATGTTTTCCAAAGCTCTTTCTTCAGTAATTAGATTTGCTTGGAATAAATCTGTGACAGCTTTTTTCATAGTCTGCATGCCTTCTTTTGTAGAGGTTTCGATCACAGAATTGATCTGATGAGTTGTTCCTTTACGAATCATATTGGAAATAGCATTGTTTACAAACATGATTTCGAGAGCGGCGATTCGGCCTTTGTCGTCTTTTGTTTTGACGAGTGTCTGCCAGAATACAGCGCGAAGAGATTCAGCCAACTGAGATCTGATTTGATTTTGCTGTTCAGAAGGGAAGGCATCGATAATACGATTGATAGAATTGGCACAGCCACTTGTGTGCAGTGTTGTCAAAACTAAATGACCTGTTTCTGCAGCGGTGATAGCCTGTTGCATTGTTTCAAGATCACGCATTTCACCAAGCATCACGATATCCGGACTTTCACGAAGAGAGCCTTTTAGCGCTCTAGCATAGTTCAGAGTGCTTGTGCCGATTTCTCTTTGTTGAACGATTGATTGAACATCCTTGTGAACATACTCGATCGGATCTTCAATAGTGATGATATGTTTTTTTGAATTTTTATTGATCTCGTTGACCATGGAAGCAAGAGTGGTTGTTTTTCCACTGCCTGTTGGGCCGGTTACAATAACCAATCCTGTTTTGAATTTTACGGCTTTCTTTAATTGAGCAGGAAGACCGAGCTCATCCAAGGACATTACATTCTCTGGAATAAGTCTAAATACAGCAGAAATACCTTTTCTTTGTACGAACATACTAACTCTCAGCCTACAGATGTTTTCGATGTCGATCGAAAAATCTAGATCAAGAGATTTTTCAAAGGTTTTTCTTTGTTCGGCGCTCATGATTTCAAGAAGGTATTCCTCTGCCATTTTTTTTGTTAGCAAAGGATGCTCTTCAATTTTGACGAGATCGCCATTGATACGGAGAGTTGGTTTGACGCCTGTGGCAATATAAATGTCGGAGGCTTTGTATTGCACTGCAGTGCGAAAGATTTTGTCTAATTTAAACATATTTGTTTTGGTTTTGATTTTTATCTTGATATTATATCATTTTTCGACCCTTTGAGCAAGGGCGGAAGATGACTAATTGGAAGCTGCTATTTCATCCAAGATTGCGAGTGTTTCTGCTAGTGTTTTTGCTAGGACGATTTTTTGTCTGAAATAAGAGGCTTTTTCGACGCCGCGCAGGTAGGAGACAAGGTGTTTTCGCATCTCTAAAAGACCAAGTCGGTCGCCTTGAATTTTTATGCTTAATTTTAGATGTTTTTTGATTAAGGGAACTTTTTTCTGGAGTGAGGCAGGGGATTTGTATTTTTCATTGTGTAATTTTGCATATGATTCTGCAAGCAACCATGGGTTTCCAAAAGTAGCTCTGCCAATCATGATGCCATCGAGAGTGATTTTGCCGTCAGGACTTTTTAGCCTTTCCACAGCCATTTCGGCGGAGGAAATATCGCCATTTCCGATGACGGGAATTTTTAGAATTTTCTTAGCAAGATAAATCGGTTCCCAAATTGCTTGCCCTGCAAAAGCTTGTTTGGTTGTGCGACCGTGGACTGTGATTAATTTTGCGCCGGCTGATTCCAATTCTTTCAAAAATTTAGTGAAAGATTCTTCGTCATATTTGCTATATCCGATTCTGGTTTTTACAGATACTGGAATTTTTACAGCTTTGCTTAATTGATGCACGATTTCTGCAGCCAATTCGGGTTTTTTCATCAAAGCACTGCCTTGTTCCGACCTCACAACTTTGCGAACAGGACAGCCCATATTTATGTCTAATCCAACAATTCCAAGTTGTTCCAAACGTTTTCCGGCTTCCACAAAAACTTCTGGCGTTTTACCAAAAAGTTGCATGATTAGAGGATTTTCACTTTTATCGAAATCCAGCATGCGCATTGTTTTCTCATTGCTATGCTGAATTGCCATGATGGAAGTCAGCTCGGAAAAACAAATGATTTCAGGCGCGATATTTTTGGCGATCTGACGATAAGCTGAATCGGTGTAGCCTGCCATCGGAGCGAGAGCAACAATTGGTTTCTTTATTTTTGTCCAAGAGAAAGCCATATACAATAAATAAATTGCGTATGGGATTTTAGCTTGAATGGGGGATTTAGTCTAATTTTATTGACCTCTTGGAACTCTTTTTACGGCAGTTGATTCGTCTGTGATCGTTGGTTGATCGGTGACGTTTGCAGCTGAATCCGCAGTTTCTTTTAGAGTGTCGACCTGGTTTTGGAGATCGTTTGCTGCTGCGTCAGAAGGGCCGTTTGTTGGAATATTTGAGGGGATTGTTAGAGAAGGAGGACTGTCTGGAGTTGCGGTTGTGTCGTCTGGGGTGACAGTTGGAGTTGTGTCATCGGGAGTGGAGTTGTCTTCAGTAGCTGTGCTGTCCGTAGAGGCGTTGTCTAGAATTGAGGGTTCTGTTCCATCTTTTGTGGCGAAAGGATTAGGCATTGTTGGTGGAGTTGCATTTGTGTCAGCAATTGTCGGAGCTTTTGTCATAAAATAATATGCAGAAGCAGCAGCTCCTCCCAAAACTAAAATCGAAGCGGCGATGATAATAATTGTTCTCATTGAAAATTTTCCAAAGAATTTTCCATTTGTGGATGGAATTTGTTCCAGTTCTTTTTCCAGAACTTTGTCTAAATCAACCTGGCTTACGGCCTCAGGAGTTTGGCTTACCATAGGGGTTGGTTCTGTTGCAGGAATTTGTGTTACTACAGGTGTTGGTTCTGCTGTAGGCATTTGTGGAACATCTTGCATTGGATTGTCTGGCATGTTTTTTTGTTTTAAATTTCTAGGTTTTCAGCTTCTTTTGGGAGAACATTTTCGATTGCACCCCATTCGCTGTCATCCATTTCTGGAATGATAAGAGTGATTTTGTCGCCAACTTCTCCTTTGAAATAAGTGACGGAAGCAAGTAATACTTTATAGGCTTTTCCGCCTGTGATTACTTTATATTGTCCGTCTTCATAAGTTAAAATACCGATAACTCTTTTTCTTTCAATCGGACCAATTTGTTTGTAAACAAATGAGCCATCGTCTTTTACTGTAAGCTTTAAAACGTCTCCAGGAATAAGCTTTGACTTGCTGGCATAATTTGCTGGAACAGGATACTCCTTGTCGTTTTTGTCGGTCATGTTTTCACCGTTAAAAACGCCTTCCACAATTTTTTCGCCATCTTCTTCGTCTTCGGAAGAAGGTTCAAGATCCTCAGCCATTTTGGCATAAGCGGCTTTGGTGATTTTTTTGCCTGCCAATTCCATTAACATTTGTTTGGCAGAGCGTAGATTTGATTCAGATGAATCAATCATTTCCATTATCAACGCAAGTTTTGAAGCTTGAGACATTTTGTTTTTCTTTTAATGAATTTATTTTTGTATAACAGAATTATACCAAAAAAACGCCAAAACTGCAATTTTGGATTATTGACAGGTGGATTAAGTGGTTCTTCTCTTATAAATTATCTTGTCGCCGTTATTGCCGGCAATGCGCAAATCGATGTATTCGAAGCTGTCTTGATAGATATTTAATTTGACTAAAGCTTTCTTGAGTTTTT
The DNA here is from genome assembly GCA_903847465.1 of uncultured Candidatus Peregrinibacteria bacterium. Taxonomy (GTDB): domain Bacteria; phylum Patescibacteriota; class Gracilibacteria; order UBA1369; family LOWO2-01-FULL-3; genus CAINDQ01. The sequence continues at coordinate 786 of CAINDQ010000098.1, read as the reverse complement.
TGAGTTGTTGATCGAAAGGGCGTTGAATATCTAACCAAATAGAAAACTTCTTTTCGGTATATAAATGAATTTCTCTGGCCACTGGTTTGTAAACAATTTCTAAAATTTTCATGCCAAATTTATCTTCAAAATATTTTTTAGCATCAAGAATGTAAGTGAGTTTGGAAGGTTCGATAATAATGTTTTTGGTATTCAATGGTTCGTCAGTTTGAATCCTGATATAAGGCAAAGTTTTGTCTTCGTAGTCCTCTTTTACCGCATAGCCGACACCATTTACGATGTATGTTTTTTTGATGGTTTTGCTTTGATTGATTACGTTGGCAACGAGTGGATATTCGGCAAATTCTATCAATAATTCGTGAGGAAAACTTTTAGTGATTGTTACTTTTTCAAGCTCTGGAAAAACTGATAAAACTTTCGTTTCCAATTCTTTTGTTTTTGCGAAAAGAATATTTTGGCCAAGAGTTTTTGAAATACTATTTTTGATTTGATCGGCGACGTTTTGATTTTGAATTTCTGGATTTTTGAGGGCGATATTTGTAATGGTGAAATATTTTGAGAAAAATATTGCGTAGATGAAAAAAATGATGGCCACAAGCACAATAATGAGGATGGATAGGTTTTTGATTTTATTGAAAAGAGGAGGAAGTTTTTTCCCGGCGTTTGCTTTTGGAGTGTGAAATCCTTGTTTTGGAAAAGCGCTGTTTAAAACGGGGCTTTTGCCGTACAAAAATTTATATTGCCCAATTTTTCTTTTTCTGTCGAACATTATGAGCTAAGATTGAT